>JAZFSW010000414.1:0-2149 GCA_036446375.1 Desulfobacterales bacterium
GATTTCATGAACTTATTGCCGGATACCCATGGTTTTCTGTGGTCGCTTCTTACACCCTCAAGCACATGCCTAACCCCGCCACGTGTTGCATAAAGCAACGTTGTGCGCCATTATGGCAACAATCACTCAGATCAACACATAGAGGAGAGGATTATGACAACCGCGGTGAGAATTTCTGACAAGCTGGCTCGCGATGCCAAGTTGTTCTGCAGAGTAGAGAGCCGTTCCATGACAGCACAGATTGAACACTGGGCACGAATTGGGAAATGTGCTGAAGAGAATCCTGATCTACCCTATGGTCTTGTTAAGGATATCCTAATTGGTATCGAGGAACTGAAACAGGGCGAATCTTCAGAATATGCTTTTGGATAAGAACCAGATGAAAGTATATCCATCTCGTTCATTTGAGAGAAAGGTCAAGAAACTCCGGAAAGCGGAAAAGAGGGTATTGGATGCAGTAATAGGCCAAAGACCGAAAGAGCCCGATATCGGTCCAGAATCGTACACAATATGCCGGGAGTCTCCTCTCCCCCTGTCAACATCGGGGAAACTCCGGTCCTGAAAAACTCAGAAAACTCGACCGTAGGATGGACTGCCATTTATCAAAAATGCCAACGTTGGCATTCTTGGCAAATGGCAATGAACTGAATCGTAAGCGTCCGCCGACTCGCCCAAAAGCGAAGCCAGCCTGGCAGCGCAGCAATGGCGGGCGGGAGCAGACAGGCATTCGCTTTTCCCGGTGGAAGGCGTGTCCCCACCGATTCTCTGCCGCTTATGGCGGGGAGCTTCCATTGGCTAGCGCAGGCCCCTGAGGACGTTTGGGGTGGGGATTCGGGTCCTTTCATTTCCTCTCTCAAACATTCCCTACTTCTTGGATTAAGCGCATCGCGTTGTCACACGCGTTCTTACAGCTATTGACTATTATCCGCCGGTGTTCTATTTCGGTCACGTGGCGGGGCGCTTCAAGATGGTGTTGAATTGTATGCGCGTGCAAACGTGAAGACGACTCAACGCCTCTCCGGGGAAACCCCGGGGGAACGATCTGAAGCAGCATAACGCATGGCATGAGCGATGGTTGCGCTTTACAACGCAAGGTCGCTCATGCATGACAAGTAGGGTTGAAGCGTTCTGCCACATTGTTTTGTATCGAGAGCTTCAGGACCTCCTTTGCTATAGCCGGGGGGATGCCAATATCCACCTCCTAGGGTTACCGGATATCCACATGAGCCGTTATCGCCAGGTTGCTAAATCTCTTGCCGACGCATTTGCCGCCGGAGATTCAACCGTTGAAGAGATGGAGGAGCGTGGGATCAGGGCGATGGGGGAAAATTATCCCTGGCTGCGGGGGCTGTGCACAGGATTGCTTGAGTATTCTGGGGGTGATCTTCTATATTCAAGGCTTGATGAATGGGTTGATTTCATCGTAAGAGACGAGCGATTCAGCAACGCCTGGCGTGAAGGGAAGCGCCCGCGGATACGGTTCTACTTTACCAGAACTCCGAGAATGGAGGGGCCGCCTCGATCCCTTGTCAACTCGGGAGTACGGTCGCTTCCCTCTATTGGTTCCATCTCGCAGTGGCTGAGTATCGGCACCAGGGAACTTGAATGGTATGCGGGAAAGTGGAATGGGGAACGGCGCGCCCCCCAGGGACCTTTGAGGCACTATAACTACCGGTGGGAACACCGACCGGATCGGGTACCGCGCCTTATTGAAGCGCCAAAGGACCGGCTTCGCGAGATACAGCGCCGGATACTCCGGGATATCTTAGATAGAATCCCTCCTCATGATGCGGCTCACGGGTTCACCAAAGGACGGTCCTGTCTGACATTTTGCCGGCCCCATGTGAAGCGGCGCATTGTCATCCGTTTGGATCTGAAGAATTTCTTCCCCTGCATTCGGTGGGGGCGGGTCTATGGTGTCTTTCGCACCATGGGCTATCCCCGCGAAACAGCACACATCCTAACGGGATTGTGCGCCAACCAGGTCCCGGATGATGTGCTGGCGGGTGTTCCCGCTGATCTGGGAATACCAGGGATGTCCTGGCATGAACGGAAAACATATCAATCTCCGCACTTGCCCCAGGGCGCGCCAACGTCACCTTCCATCGCCAACCTGTGCACATACCGAATGGACCTGAGGCTGAAAGGC
>JAZFSW010000415.1:0-3993 GCA_036446375.1 Desulfobacterales bacterium
ACCCCCGATAAGCACCGTGTCACCGGGCTGAATGCCGAGGCTGTCTGCCACTTCCCGGGCCACATAGCATCCGCCCCGGTGGGTTGCCTCAAAGGCCTCTTCCAATTCGGCAAAACGTTTCCAATTGGGCAAGACGCGATCGATCCGGGTAAAGCGATCCTCATTGCCCTGAAGACCGAGACCGGATGTAAGGGATACCTGAAGACCGGTAACCGGGGATTTTACATGAATTCTCCAGGTGCGAAAATACGGATTCTGCACCCACCAATACCGGTATGTGATGTCTTTAGCCGGATCAAGCACCTGGGGAGGATCGGTGTCATCGGCAAGCTCGGAACCCGGCAGGTCCATATTGGCAATGATATTATTTAGATACAGTTCTGCTCGTCGACGAATCCGCCGTTGGGATGGCTGCCGTAGAAGCACACCGGTGTATGGGGCCGGTTTATCTAGCTGAAGGGTCAGATCCTTTTCTCCGATATAGGTGGTGGTGGACGTAAAGCAGAGCATGGCAAAGGTAATCATGACGATCGTGGCACCGGTCAGGCCGGTTCGAAGCTTGCGTTTACGCATATTGGCCAGACCCAACTTGACGGCTGTCGATATCAGGCCGATCCGGGACGTCTGGGCGCCACTGGATTCAGCGTATTCGCTTTTCATCTCTTCGATGTTTGATTTAAATTTGAAAAAAATCACCGATACAACCATGGAACTCATAAGAATGATAGCGAAGGCCATAACAATAATCAGGGGTTGACTGGTAATCCGAAACGCCGGGTGAAAACTCCAGAGCAGCCCTGCCATCACGGTAAAGATCGCACCGGTAAGGGCCATCTGACGGTAAGGGTGTGAGGATGCGAAAAGCAATCGCTCCATGGCAAAGGCGAAAGGAATCAACCCCAGCAGAAGAAAAACCACCGCACGAACCACATCGTTGCCCAAATCCCTTACCGCTTTATAGGCACGCACTTCATTGGCCAGCGCACCGGAGGCGGCATAAAACAGGCGGCTCCCATCGTCTGCAGCAATCGCTTCATCAACATCGGCTAACAGCTGCTGGCTTCGCAGGCGCATCTGTTCGATCGCATCACTCTTGATGCCGGCCCGTCGATAGTCCGATAGTCGGCGCTCATCGAGCATATACATATCATAGGCAGCCTGGTGAACCGGATGACGATCGGGGGGGCTGTCCATGGCAAAGCCGCTGGATGCATCACGAATCCTGACGGCAGGATCAAGTACCTCCTCCTGCATATTGAGTAGCATCAGGCGATTGGCAGTGATGCCGATTCGCTGGATAACCTGCCACCGGACCCGGGACTCCATAAGACCGCTCATGATGCCGTTGTGCATGCCGAAATTCAATCGTTTCGGCACATTACCGGTACGTGCATCGACGATGGTAATTCCGGGCATCTCCATTAGAAACCGCGGATCGTACAGATGAAACGCATTCATTTCCCTGCAGGGAAAAACAGTTCCTGAAAGCACTTTTGAACTGACCGTGCCAAGGTAGGTGTTGAAGCTGTTTTCCTTCCGGACACTGTTTAAATCGATCGTACCGATAATGCTGCCGTCATCGGCCAGCTGGTGGGCTTGCATGGACGATACGGCAATGGCCTCCCACATCTGGGTCGGCAGATCACGGATGTAGAAATGACCGTCCCATCCGGTGAATGCAAACTCCTGTCGACGCATCCCCACCCGGCCATAGAGAGCCCAGTTGGGACTATACCGGCCGGACTGAACACCGGAGCCCGCCGAATACCCGTTGATGAGAGATGCCAAGTATCCCCTCTGAGGCAATCGGGCCATCGGTTCTCCCGGTGCCTGGGCAACCACCCGGCCGGTCACCGAACGCCATCTGGCTCCGGTTGCCGATTCCGGACGAAAGTCGGCATCATTGGCCAATCTTGTCACGATTTCTGCTGTCAGGAGAATCTGCGGATCCAGACGTTCCCAATCGAGACGATCGACACGATCCTGGGGCGTATCGACTTTGCCCCGATACGCATCCAGGGTCGACCAGCTCATGTGGGGCAGGCCATAGCTGACGACCTGGGACGTCATCATAACGATTTCGCCAATGACATAGGAACTCACAGAATCCCCTGTGGTCCAAGGCTGATGGCCCAGAGAATGGAGCGTTCCCGGGGGCAGGGATTCACCGATGTCCTTCCAGTCTGCTTTGAGTAGCCATTCGACAAATTGGGCAATACTGGAATTGCCATCATTGTGCAGCATCCGGTCATGGGTATGGGGTCCGACGACAATGCCGGCATCAGACAGATCAATGCCGAAAACGAAACCCAGGGGAACATCGACCTCAGCCGACAGATTCAATGCCTGATGGATCTCGCTCTGGATCTTGTCGCGAATGCGGTATTCATCCAGGATTTTTTCAACATCCACGACCTGCCCGAGGATCCGTTTCTGTGCCCGCTGCCAGAGCTCCCGGGCTTTTTCAATGGCATGATCTTCGATCTGCATGAGCCCGTCATCGGATATGAAACTGCTCCCCGATCCGATCCAGGACAAGATCTTCTGGGTAAAGAGCTCACCGGGTCCTTCAAGCATCTGCTTCCGGGAAACGTTATAGGCGATGCGATGCAAATCGAGTTGGGAAATCTCCTGTTCCACCTGTCGACGCTTTTCAGCTGCTTCACCGGATAGTGAGTACGCTTCCAGTCGGAGGGGGGCCAGCCGATTTTCAACGGCCAGCACTTCCAGTGAGGCCTCGTCTTTTATAAACGCATGGAGATCTTTGTATGCCGGTTGGTGAACTTTGAAAACAGCCTGGGGATCGTTTCGCAATTCCCCTACGATCCCGGCATAATCCTGGTAGGTCTCGAGGAGGGTCTTAAATTCGTCCGCTTCCTGCTCTCGGGCATCGGGCGGCACCGCCAGGGCCCCGAGCATATATCGAGCCCCCTTCATGTTCAGGGAAAATCCATCGATAAATGTAAACAACACGGGATGTTCCGGAGGGTTCTTCACAAACTGTCGCATCAGATTCAGGGCCAATGCCGTATCCACGGCAGCATCGGCTCCGGTAGCCAATTCCGGGATCATGCACATACTGTCCGATTGAACAATAATGACCATCGCCTTGCGGGATGCTTCCGGATGTCGTGAAGGAACCAGGGCATAAATATTGGTTCCCATCGCTTCCTGCCACGCACCTCTGGAGAAGATATGCCCGGATGAGGCCCCATTACCGCGAAGGGATCGGGCCAAGGGGCCATCGGGCACATAAAAGCAGGGAATACTAAGGGGCACCACCATTTCATGGGACCGCATGTCCCAATGCGTCTCGCCTCTCGAACCGAGAAAAATGACCGCACGGGCACCGAAAGCCAGGGCATTTCGCCAGTTCTGCCCATTGGTCATTTCAACAACAGCGATCTGGCCAACGAGACCTCTTGCCGGAAATTCATCCACGGTAGCCCTGCCAACGTATATGAGACGCCCGTCTATCCCTTCGGCCGGTGTGGTATTCAGCCGCGGTCCGGTTGGCCAGAAGGGATATATTCGATGCTCACCGGCCATCGATCCGTCTGCTATCGTGAGGGTGGCTTCCAGAATTTTCGGTACAACAAAGGGAACCCGATGCAGCCACACGTTCTTGCCCGCAATGGTCTTGATCCGCCGATAGAGCTCGCCGAACGCCTCATCGTGACCGGGTTGTCCCACCGTTCGGGAAGGATAACTTCCAAACCAATTCGTATCCTGTTGGACCTGAGAAATGAGCGATGTGACGATGTCAGAAGGTGTTTCTGCACATGTATTTGGCGGGGAAAAAGCAAAGGACGCCAGGATGAGGAAAAAGGCGATCATTCCATCAAGATTCGCAGAATGTCCTGATTGTGCGAACCCAAATCGATGAAGACAGAGTCTATCCTTGATCAAAATATCTTTTTCTCCTTGTATATCTTGCCCATGGTTGCCGTAGGCCTCAAAGTAAGGACCTGAGGTTGCGCTTCCTTCCTGAAC
>JAZFSW010000416.1:0-7345 GCA_036446375.1 Desulfobacterales bacterium
TGGTATCATCTCACAGGGAATCCGCCTCAAGGATCTGTTTCACGGCATCACACCATATCGTTTCAATTTCTTGTGGAGTGTCTTCCGGGTAATCCCCAATCGTCGTGCAGCTTCGCTCTTATTTCCTCCCGCTGATTCCAAGGTTCGCAAGATCGTCTTCTTTTCGACTTGCTCGAGGGGTATATTCCCGTCAACATCCCCGATGGGTTCTGATTTTCTGTAATCCTGGGGCTGGTGACGTGGGGTGATGGGCAAATCTTCCGTATCGAGAAACTCGCCGCGAGACAGCACCACACCCCGTTCGATGACATTCATAAGCTCCCGGACATTTCCCGGCCACTCATACCGGAGGAGCTGATCCATCGCCTGGGGCGTAAAGCCTTTGACGGGTTTCTTGTTTTTTTCTGACAATCGTTTCAGGAAGCTCTGGGCAAGCAGCGGGATATCTTCGTTTCTTTCCCTTAACAGCGGCATTTGCAGACTGACGACATTCAAACGATAATACAGGTCCTCTCGGAATAGACCGGCTTTCATCTGCTGCTGGAGATTCTTGTTCGTGGCTACAATGAGGCGCACATCCACTTTAATTACTTTCTCGCCGCCCACGCGGGTGATCTCACGTTCCTGAAGCACGCGGAGCAGTTTGACCTGCATGGTCAATGGCATTTCACCCACCTCATCGAGAAACAGGCTTCCCTCGTGGGCCTGCCGAAAGCGGCCCTCTTTCAATCGTTCGGCCCCGGTAAAGGCCCCCTTTTCATGACCGAACAGTTCTGACTCCAATAACGTTTCCGTGAGGGCGGCGCAGTTGATCTTGATAAAAGGCCCCTTTCGTCTGGGGCTGTTATGGTGGATTGCACCTGCGATCAGCTCTTTACCGGTTCCCGAATCACCGGTAATCATTACCGTGGCTTCGGAAGGGGCGACCAGGGCTACGGTTTCCAACAGTTTTACCATCATCGGACTCCGGCCGATGATCGATTGCAGGTTAAAATGCTCACCCATCGCTTCTTTGAGGAATCGATTTTCCGCTTTAAGCTGCAGATGTTCCATGGCCCGTTCGATGGTCCGTCGAAGTTTATCGAAATCAAGGGGCTTGGTCAGATAATCATAGGCACCTTTCTTTAGTGCCTCGACCGCTGTTTCGACAGACGAATAGGCGGTCATGATGATCACCGGGATGGCAGGATTGTAGCGCTTGATCGTTTCCAGAGCTTCAAGTCCCGAGATATTCAGCATCCGCACATCCATTAGAATCAGATCAAAGGCCTGCTGCTGTACCTTTTCAATGGCCGTTGATCCATCATCTGCCTCCAGGATCGTGTAGCCCCAGTCGCCAAGAAGGGTCCGGAGCATGACCCGGTGGGCGCTGTCATCATCAACGACCAGTATGGTGTTTTGCTGTGCCACGAGGATTCCCTTATGTCGCATGGGGTAAACGGACGGTGATTTCGGTGCCCTCTTCCGGTGTGCTTTCTGCCCGGATCTCCCCACCATGGGCTTCGATGATATTGTGGACGATGGCAAGCCCCAAGCCCGTTCCCGATGGTTTTGTCGTGTAATAGGGATCAAAAATACGAGACAGATTTTTTTTGCTGATGCCCGAACCGGTATCCGACACTTTGATCTCAGCGATATCCTGATCGATATCCGTTCTCAGCGCGACGGTAAGACACCCGTCTTGTTCCATGGCCTCAATGGCGTTCAGGTAGAGGTTTAACAGTACCTGGCTCATTCTGTCCCGGTCTATGGAAACCGTTCCGGTGCTGGGAGAGACATCTGCTATGATTCGGATCCCCTTTTCTTTGGCCTGTGCTTCGACCAGCTTCAGGGTGTTTTCCACAAAGAGGCTGATTGATGTGGGTTCTTTTGAAATCGATACCGGCCTGGCGAGCTCAAGAAGCTGGCCGACCACGCGGTTTAACCGGTCGACTTCCTCGGTCATGATTTCGGCTATCTGTCGATCCTCGGGCAAACCGGTATGCTTCTCTTTGAAATAGGTAGCAAATCCCTTAATGGAGCTCAAGGGGTTTCGAATCTCGTGGGCAACGCCTGCAGCCAGGCTTCCCAGGGATGCCAGTCGCTGGCTTCTTGAAATCTCTTCTCTTAGGGTTTGAACTTCTGTAAGATCCTTAAATAATACGATATATCCGAGGAATGTATCGGAGGCATCCCTTAGAGCCGTCGTGCTGACGTCGAGAGGAATCGTCTTCCCGTCTTCGACCGGGCAGTCTATTTTCTCTTCTATGACGCCGGTTTCGTTTTCCAGCTGTCTGACTTGTGCCCACAATTGTTCCGGCAGTATGGACCTGGCGTCTTTTCCGATCACCGCTTCAACCCGGCGCTGAAGGATTGATGCCGCCGCGTGGTTAAAAGATGCGACTCTGTTGTCGTGGTCGATGGCCAGGAGCCCGATGGGCATATTGTCGACAAGATTGTCTGAAAACACTTTCATCCGTGAAAGGGATGTCTTTGTTTCTCGATAGCGATGGGCAAGAAATAACAGAATCACCCCTGAAAACCCCAGCATCAGGAGAATCGTCCCCATGATGATCGACTGCCGGGCATCCGATTGTCTCGCTGCTTCGATGGTGCTCATATCCAACCCGACAAAGATGATCCGGGTGGCAGGCAGGAAAGGGCTCATTATTGCCGGCAATCCGCGCTGGCCTCGCATCCTGAGGCCTTGATAGAGACCCGAAGGGACGCCTGTCGGTCTGAAGCGTCTAAACACTTCGAATACTTCTCTGCCGTCGGCTCTGTGCACCTTTCGCCAGAATACCCCGGAAAACCGTGCGATGGTGTTAACGTCCAGCCCTTTGCCATGCGTTCGACCCCGGAGAGCCAGGTTATTGTGGACAATGATCGTGCCGTTGATGTCGGTGACGAGCAGATATTCGATATCGGGTAGCTGGGCGGTTTCAGTGAGAAGCTTCTGCAATTGCAGATTGTCCCACCGGGTACCCATCATGCCTGTTCGTGTCCCGGCCTCAAAGGACCGTATCAGGGCAACCCCTTTTTCAAGCAACATGCGGGTGCTGCTCTCCTTCTGGCGATTGATGTCCTGAAATGTCATGACAGCGATAATGGGAAACAGGACCAGTACCGCTCCGATAAAGATCCACGGCGGAATACCCGACCAGAATCGGCGGTGGGTTGCATCTTTCGGCATGATTTTCATGTTACGCAAGAACGGTGCCATGCCTTCTTTCCAAGAACCCCCGCCATTGTAGGGTCTCGCAGGGGGAAACCTTGGTATCCAGCTGCCCATGTGGGTAGATATTACCCACATGGTACCATTGTAACCAGCTCGGATAGGGGCACTGAAACTCTCCACCCCAAGCAGAGGGGAAACCGCTCTCTGGTCCGTTCAATGATAGAAATGGATCGGCAGATAGAACAGAGAACCCGCGGCGTTCTTGCCCGCGGGTTCATTGGGGTCTGTAATCATGCGTTGCTTGCTATGATTTGTCATCTCCTGATGGCTCATCACCCTTTACCTCTTCAAAATCAGCATCCACCACGTCGTCGTCCGGTGGTGAAGCGGGTCCCTGCTGTCCTTCGGGATCAGCGCCCGGTTCCTGCCCTTCTTCCTGAGATGCCTGCTGGTACATTGCTTCGGCCAGCTTGTGGGAAGACTGGGTCAGGGCTTCACTCAACCGGTTAATCTCTTCTATATCTTCCCCTTCGATTGCTTTTTTCAGCTCAGCGGCAGTGTTTTCAACATCGGTTTTGGTGGCGCTGTCGACCTTGTCCCCCAGATCTTTTAGAGATTTTTCCGAGGAGTAGATCAGAGCGTCTGCCGAGTTGCGGGCCTCTACCAATTCTTTCTTCTTCTTATCATCGTCGGCATGCAGTTCGGCATCCTTGACCAGATTATCAATCTCTTCCTGTGATAATCCACTCGATGCGGTAATCTGGATGGACTGTTCCTTTTGCGTGGCCATGTCCTTTGCCGATACATTTACGATCCCGTTGGCATCGATATCAAAGGTCACCTCGATCTGTGGCACCCCTCTCGGTGCCGGTGGGATGCCGACAAGCTCAAATCGACCGAGGGTCTTGTTTCCTCCGGCCATTTCCCGCTCTCCCTGAAGGACATGAATGGAAACCGCGGGCTGACTGTCAGCAGCGGTGGAAAAGACCTGGCTCTTTTTCGTCGGGATGGTGGTGTTTTTTTCTATCAGTCGGGTCATCACCCCACCCAGGGTTTCAATGCCCAGAGAAAGGGGAGTGACATCAAGGAGAAGGACGTCTTTCACATCCCCCTTGAGCACGCCGCCTTGAATGGCCGCGCCCAGGGCAACCACCTCATCCGGATTGACCCCTTTGTGCGGCTCTTTGCCAAAGATGCTTTTCACCCGATCCTGGACAGCAGGCATTCGGGTCATCCCCCCAACGAGAATGACTTCATCAATCTCGTCTGGCGACAGATTCGACTCCTTGAGAGCCGTGGTGCAGGGGAGTTCCAGGCGATCGAGAAGATCAGCGATGATGGATTCGAGTTTTGCCCGGGTGATCTTGATATTCAAGTGCTTCGGGCCACTGGCATCTGCCGTTAT
Source organism: Desulfobacterales bacterium (assembly GCA_036446375.1). Classification (GTDB taxonomy): domain Bacteria; phylum Desulfobacterota; class Desulfobacteria; order Desulfobacterales; family JAZFSW01; genus JAZFSW01. The sequence continues at coordinate 4,563 of JAZFSW010000416.1, forward strand.
AAAGGGTAGGTTGATATCGGTTTCCAGAGCCGTGGACAGCTCCATCTTCGCTTTTTCGGCGGCTTCCTTGAGTCGCTGGAGCGCCATCTTGTCATTTCTGATGTCGATTCCCTGGTCTTTCCGGAATTCGTCGGACAGGTAATCAATCAATCTCAGGTCAAAATCCTCGCCGCCCAGGTGGGTATCTCCGTGGGTGGCCTTAACCTCAAACACCCCTTCGCCGATCTCAAGGATCGACACGTCGAACGTTCCGCCCCCGAGGTCAAAAACAGCGATTTTTTCATCGCTTTTCTTGTCCAGACCGTAGGCGAGGGAGGCGGCCGTGGGCTCGTTGATGATACGCAATACATTCAGGCCGGCTATTTTCCCCGCGTCCTTGGTGGCTTGTCGCTGGCTGTCATTAAAGTAAGCCGGGACGGTGACAACGGCATCGGTGACCTCTTCTCCCAGATATTCTTCTGCGGTCTTCTTGAGGTTCGCAAGGACAAATGAGGATATCTCCGCGGAACTGTGTGGTTTCTCGTTCATATTGATACGCAGATCGCCATTGCTCGCCTTTGTAATTTTGTAGGGGAGCACTTTGATATCGTCCTGTACCTCCTGGGCATCGAACTTTCTGCCGATCAGCCGTTTCACAGCAAAAACCGTATTCTCAGGATTGGTGATCGCCTGGCGTTTGGCGACCTGACCGACCAGCCGCTCCCCGGTCTCTGAAATAGCAACCACCGAAGGGGTTGTCCGCCCCCCTTCCGGGTTGTTAATGACGTTTGCTTCCCCGCCTTCCATGACCGCCACGCATGAGTTTGTGGTACCCAGGTCAATTCCGATGATTTTCCCCATTGTTATTCTCCTTAAGCCCTATGGTGTCGATGTGTCTTCGTCATTATCCTGTGGTTCCGATGCTGATTTGTCGCTTGCCTGTTTCGAGGACCTGGAAACCACCACCATGGATGGTCTCAGCAACCGGTCATGTATTTTGTAGCCCTTCTGAAGTTCTCTTAGAATGGTGTTTTCCGGCTCATTATCGTTTTCTTCCTGCATGACCGCCTGGTGGAAGGTCGGGTCAAAGCGCTGGCCCAGCGCATCAATTGGTTTGATGACAAACTTCTCGAAGACCTTCAATATCTCTTTCAGGGTCATATCGACCCCTGCAGTCAGGTTTTCTGTATCACTGACGGCATTGCTTTCGGCAGATGATTGCAGTGCCCGTTCCAGATTGTCTACTACGGGGAGCAGCTCCCGAATCAAGGACTCGTTGGCATATTTTCTAAACTCATCCATATCCCGGGTGGCCCGTTTCTTATAGTTTTCAAACTCGGCCGATGCTCTGAGAAAACGATCATAGGATTCTTTGGCTTCCTGTTTGGCGGCGTCACGATCTGCTGTCAGGTCATCGGCACCATCGACGCCTTCACCCTGATCGGTGCCTTCGGCCGCGATGTCGTTTTCCCCTTCGCCGGGATTCTTCTCGTCTTCACTGTCTTCAGGGTCCATCATCCGGACCTCTGGGTCGGTGTCTGCTTCCTTGGCTGCCATGAATCGATGTCTTCTCCTGATCTACGGGGATGAGGGCATTACAGATGTGACAAATGATAATACTGGTTGGCCTAATGTCAAGATAGCTATCCGCTGGTTTGGCGGATTATCTGTTCTGTCGGAATCGATTTTTTGTTCAGTGGAGAAGATCTGGCTGTGAGCGGCGCGGATTTTCCCGGAGCAGGATCACCGGGGGTTGGGAACAACAGACAAACGGGCGTGTCGGAAACCTTGATGGCGTCGTAGAAAGTCTCCATCTACGGCGTTATAGCGTTTGGCCAGACGTTCGACATACGGCATGTATGCCTTCACGCCTAGCCAACCACTATGCCTAGTATATGAAGATTTCTACTTAGCCATCGGTTACATTTCTTACGAGTTCATCAAACCTTGGATATGGATCATTCGGTGTAAAAGCTGGTTGCGCACCCTCCTTCGAATCAACTGCCACAAAAGCAAAAGTACCACATGTGACCGGGATCGATCCTCGACACAGATCACATCACTTATCGCTGCTTCCTTCCGGATCTGACGAGGTTCATGACTGTCTGTTACAAGGTGGCCGGTCAGGGCGACTTTCAGCCTTTCAGTTGTTAACCCTCAAGAGGGAATTCAGCCCCGCTATAGCGGATTTCGGGAATAGGGCACCGCTAGCTCCCCGCCTAGCACAACCAGAATGATCAGTATAGTGCATATCAGCGGTTTTTCAAGCACTAACTCAACTTTCGGGTTTCGCCACAATAGAAGCAAATTATCCATTTCGCGATGGTATGAATCCCGAAAGTTGAGGTATTAATCGAAAGGCACCCATGTCTTCGATGGCCCTGGTGCCCGGTTTCTGGTCCTTTGTATCCGGTCTTTGCCGTTGACTTTCAGGGGGTGCTATCATAGTTTGTCGATACATTCGGAACCGATACACTCGCTTCCATCGGGCGGTTCCGGGACAGGATTCATCCCTGAGAAAACAAACCTTGCAGAGTGGATAGATGTCACTATCGCACCATGATTCCCTGCCGAATCGGTTTCGCCATCGCATGAGGGCTGCAGTGGAGGAAACGATTGTCGCATACGATATGTTACAGACCGGCGATTCGGTTCTTGTTGGCGTATCCGGGGGGGCCGATTCCGTGGCGCTTCTCCATCTTCTTGTCGCTGCATCCCGGACATTACCCATTCGCCTCGGCGTGGTCCATTTAGATCACAGCCTGCGTCACGCCGAATCGGATCGGGATGCGGAATTTGTCGCC
>JAZFSW010000417.1:0-7579 GCA_036446375.1 Desulfobacterales bacterium
CCAGCCTTTATCATCGCGTATTCGCCGCTGACATTATACGCGGCCAGGGGTAGATCGATTTCATCCCGAATGGTGGAGATGACGTCAAGATAAGGCAACGCCGGTTTGACCATGATGATGTCTGCGCCTTCTTCGATATCCAGTCTCACCTCCCGGATGGCTTCCAGTGCGTTTGCCGGATCCATCTGGTAGGTTCGCCGATCGCCGAATTTCGGGGCTGAATCGGCCGCTTCCCTAAACGGTCCATAGTAAGCAGAGCAATATTTGGCGGCATAGGACATGATCGGTATATCGCTGAGGTTGTCTTCATCAAGACAGGTTCGGATCTCTGTCACCCGACCATCCATCATGTCCGATGGGGCAACCATATCTGCTCCGGCTTGTGCGTGGGACAGGGCGGTTCGCGCGATGAGCTCAAGGGAGGCATCGTTGTCTATGATGTCTCCTTCCACCACACCACAATGGCCATGGTCCATATACTGGCAGAGGCAAACATCGGTAATGACAGCTAGATCCGGTATGGCATCTTTCACCGAACGGACGGCTTTCTGGACAATGCCGTTTTTCGCATATGCACCGGTTGCGCGGGAATCTTTCTTGTCCGGCACACCAAAGAGCATTATGGCCGGTATGCCCAGATCAAATGCGGTCCGGGACGTCTCGATGAGGTGGTCGATAGACAATTGATATTGGCCCGGCATGGACGGAATCGGGTTTTTCACTTGCTTTCCGGAAACGGCAAAGAGGGGAAGAATCATGTCGTCTGCCGAGAGCACCGTTTCTCGGATCATGCGACGAAAGGCATCGCTTTTTCGCAGTCGTCTCGGTCTGTATTCGGGGAAAATCATGGGTTATTCCTTTGGCTGTGCGATTTCTTCATCGGTCAGATAACAGGCCGGATCCGGCTCCCAGACATCTCCCGATACGGCTTCGGCCCTTACCCTGAAGTTGCCGCCGCAAACATCCAACCAGCGGCAGGTTGCGCATCGGCCCTTAACATGTTTCTTCTTCTCCTTCAAGCGCCCCATCAACGGTTCTGATGTGTCCATCCATATTTCCGAAAAGGGCCGTTGCCGCACATTTCCAAAGCTATGGTGGCGCCAGAACTGATCGGCATACACTTCCCCATCCCAGCTGACACAGCCGATCCCCCTGCCGGAGCTGTTTCCCTCATTCATCTCGAGGAGCTCGAGGACCTCCTTTGCCCGTGCGGGGTTTTCCCTGCAGAGTCTCATATACAGATAAGGGCCATCCGCGTGGTTATCCACCGTGAGGATTTCCTTCGGCTTTCCCTTGTCATGGAGCTCCTTGGTAAGATCCATGATCAGGTCCACCACTTCCCGGGTCTCCTCGTGAGTGGAATCTTCTTCTATGAGCTTGGATCCTCTCCCGGCATATACCAGATGGTAGAAGCAGGCCCGCGGGATGTCTCTTTCCTCAAGAAGGTTGAATATCTTGGGGACTTCTTCAGAGTTGAATTTGTTGATGGTAAATCGCAGCCCCACTTTTATGCCCGCTGCCTTGCAGTTTTCGATACCCTCGATTGCAGCATCATAGGCCCCCTTGACCCCCCTGAAGCGATCATTGACCTGTTCCATGCCGTCGATACTGATACCGACGTAGGACAGGCCGATGGCTTTGAGCATCCGGGCGGTATCCGGGGTAATGAGGGTGCCGTTGGTGGATATGACCGCTCGCATGCCCTTTTTTACCGCATATTCTGCAAGTTGAGGCAGGTCTTCCCGGACCAGGGGTTCCCCGCCGGAAAACAGCATCACAGGGGAGCCAAATTGCGCAAGATCATCGATTAACTGCATCCCTTCAGCAGTGGATAGCTCATTGTCTTCAGCAGTGGTCTTGGCGTGCGCGTAACAGTGAACACATTTCAAGTTGCATCGCCGTGTCACATTCCATACGACCACCGGTCGTTTGTCTTTGGAAAACTGCAGCAGGTGTGATGGTAGTTTGGAAGAATCCCGTCCGTAGCGAAGTGCGTCTGATGGTTCGACAACATCGCAATATAGTTTCGATATTCCGATCATGTTGGGCTGTCCTTTTGTGTAGTGGTTGCTGGTTCTGAAAATTGGTCTTTCAAGAGGTCGCTGATGAAGGCCTCCGGATCAACCAGTGCTTCTTGGGTAATAAGGAATCGATGCGTCCCGATCTTATCCCGGACCAGTTTGAGTCCGGGGCCGAATTTCGTCGAAAACGTGCTGTAAAACGCATCATAGTCTACCGACGCGAGAGCCAATTTCCGGACAAGGTAGTCGGCAGCATCTTCCTGGAGAACAATGTTGATATCATGGTGTTCAAAGAAAGAAAGCTCAACTTTCTTGATCTCGCCATAGAATAACTTTATTCGGTTTATCGCTGTTCCCACATCGGTAATGTGTTGGCTGTAGTATTCGGCGATAAGATCGATGCGCGTCGGTCTGAACGTGATGCCGAATTTCCTGGACAGGCTTACCTTGTTGGATTCCAGATATGCCCGGATCGTTGCTTGCTCCTGTCTGGCAAGACGCTGAAAATCCTCATTGTCTTTACCTGCATCGGCCGATGCCATCATTGCAGACAGGGCCGCCTCCGGCGTTTCGATTACATGGGTGGTGACCGGAAACGTCTTTATCGTTGTAGAGGGCAGCCTCCTTTCGAAAAGCAGCAGTGCCCGTTCAATGGCAGAGACCAATCCTCTGGCACCGGTGTTTTCGGAAAAAGCATCCCTTGCCAGTAGACGAAGGGCCTGATCTTCAAACTTCACGTCGATCCCATAGGCCGCAAAATCCAGTTTCTTGCTGAGAATAACCGGGTTGTTGGGGTTATTCAATATGTCAAAAAGGTCATCTTCTGTCAGTCGCTCAAAGTAGGCTTTCACCGGAAGACGACCGACGAACTCCGATTCAAATCCGAATTGTGCCAGGTCATCTGCCGTCGCGTATTTGAGAAGGTCTGTCTGATCATCCGGATTCGATAGTTTTGCACCAAAGCCGATGCCTTGATCCGATGTTCGTTTCTTTACGATCGGCGCAAGATCCGCAAATGCCCCGCTCATTATAAAAAGAATGTTTTTGGTGTTGACCACCCGTTTGTCCCGTTTACCGGATTTCCGGAACCGTTCGACCTCCTGGATCATTGAGATGGGATCATGGGGAACTTTCAGGTCAACCTCTGTTTCTTCCAGGGGTTTTAACAGCGCGCGCTGAACACCGGTTCGTGACACGTCGGCACCCATCAGATGATGGCTGGACGCGATCTTGTCAATTTCATCAATATATATAATCCCGCATTCGGCCAACTCAATATCGTCTTCGGCTTCGCGGACAAGATCCCGAACAAGATCCTCCACGTCGCCGCCCACATAGCCGGTTTCGCTGAACTTGGTTGCATCCCCCTTGACGAAGGGGACGCCGATTTTTTTGGCAATGATCTTGATCATATAGGTTTTTCCCACGCCGGTGGGCCCGATCATCAGAACATTGTTCTTTATGCCCCCTACGATATCGTCAAATGACCCCTTATCGGATTGTGATTGTGTGATGCGGTTGAAATGGGTGCATATCTTGGTGGATAGGACCGCCTTTGCCGAATCCTGTTTGATGATGTATTGATCCAGATGGGCGATGAGGTCTTCAGGCTTAAGGTCGAAGATGAGTTTCGTCTTTTTCTTCTCTTTGCCTGCAGGACTATCCAGGATGGTTTCCTGGGGAAGGATTTCCGGCGACACAATCTTTATGTTGTTGCCGAATTTCTTTGACAGGAAGTTGCTGATTTCCTTCTCAAGCTCTTTTGGATTCGGTATTTTCTCATACGTGATCTTCATCATTGTACCATAATAACCACAACCCGACGAAATTGCAAGCCGGGCGGGGCCATACATACAGGTCAGGCCCTCTTGTCGCGCATCGTGTAGTCTACCTTCAGATTCCTGTTGTTAGATAGGATGCAATGGAGCCCTCAGCTCTTCTTTCCCCAGGACCAGACATCGGCCGACCGGGTCGCACGGGCATCCCGTTCAAGTTTGATGAGATGGGCCAGGAGGGAATATCTGGCCACCGGGTGGAGGAAAGTCGGGACATCATCGTACACCGGGGCAACCAGGTCATCAACGGTCCCTCGACCGAGGGATGCTAGTGCCCGGATCACCTTTGCTTCCCGATCCAGGCGATGTTGAATAATCCCATCAATAACGCTGATGGGATGATCCATCATTTCGCCGTGGCCGGGTGCGAGTTTTTCCATGGAATAGGTTTTGAGCCGATCAAGAGAATCCAGGTAGGCCTGCATATCACCATCCGGGGGCGCAATGACCACGGTTGATCCATTCATGATCTGATCACCGGTAAACAGCACCTGTTCTTCTTCCAGATAATAGCAGAGATGATCAGACGCATGACCCGGTGTGTGGATGGTCCGGAGTTGAAAATCCGCATCCGGAAGGATCTGGTTATCGGCAAGGAAGTGATCCGGCGCAAAAGCCAACTCTCCCGGCGCAAAAGCCAACCGTCCCGGCGCAAAAACAGAACCTTCTGAACCGGTCTTTCTGGGGCCATATCCGAAAACCGTTGCACCGGTCCGGGCTTTGATCGCATCGGCGGCAGGATAGTGGTCCGAATGGCTATGGGTAATGAGTATCCAGCGTATCCGGTCCTTAGCTGCGGTCAGTATCGCTTGAATATGTGTGTCGATAGCCGGACCCGGATCGATGAGGGCCAGCTGGTTTTCACCGATTAGATACGAATTGGTGCCTGCGCCGGGCATGACACCCGGATTTGGGGCTAGCACCCGTTGGATACGCTTGCTCAGTTGCACCGCTTTGCCTGCTAACAATGATGACATGAGGGTTACTCTGGTTCTTGGGTGTTTCCCCAAAACGGGGTCGCTCCCGGTTCTTCTTCTGCTGACCCAACCGGTTTGCTGACGATTATTTATTGCCGGGATACTATAGCCAATCGGTACCGGGCTGTCAATTCCAAGTACCCCCTTCCAAGTACCCCCTGCAGGTACCCCCTGCGAGTATCGTTGCAGGTACCTGACGCATCGCGCTGTAGGGCCCTGTGCGATGTTGCTTTCGTGGGATCGGTTGTTTTCAGAAAACGGATCTTCTGTGAGAGACATGTCTCATCCATGCCCCCGTCCCTGTCGGGTGCCCATCATTTTCCTCTTTTTTTATGCTAATGCGTTTATTTTCTTGAAAATTGATAGATTTGCGCTATATATTGTAACCATCAAACCATTAATCAAGAACACACGATAAAAGAGACGCTGCAAGAGGAAGAAGCATATCTTGGACGATCCCCTTTTATACCCGGCCACCACTGTTAATTTCCTGATACGTCTTTCTCGGTTCTTATTCTTTCCGAATCCGTCTGTTCTGAGGACCGATGCGTCTTGTCACCTGAGTATGAAAGGAAAACGGGGGCTCCGGCAATTGATCCCACCATTGTTTCTATCACCGACCCCTTTGGCCACCAGTGGTGAACGGTGGATGGGGGTTGTGTCTTCCAATCCTTCAGGAAGGTATCCATAATGACAGAACAGGTTATGCTATTGGTTTTCTTACTGGTGTTATCCGGCTTTTTTTCGTCATCGGAGACCGCTTTGTTTTCCATCAGCAAGACAAAGGCCCGGCATATTGCCAAGGAGGAACGAAAGACCGATATCCTCATTGAACGCATGAAAGAGGATCCCCACAGACTGCTGTCGACAATCCTCATCGGCAATAATGTTGTTAACGTCGGCGCAGCAGCCCTGGCCACTTCTGTCGCTATCGGCATTATTCCCAACTATGCCGTTGGTATTGCCACCGGTGTGATGACACTTCTTGTCTTGGTATTTGGAGAGGTGCTACCCAAGTCCATCGCAACGAGAAACAACATCGTTGTGGCTCGCCTTACCATTTATCCCATTTATTGGCTGTCGATTCTTTTCTATCCGATCATCGCCGCCCTCAACTTCATACCCAGGATCACCGGGAGAATCAAGAAGATCCCGGCAGCGACAGAAGCCGAATTGAGGACATTTGTAGAGGTCGTGGAAGAGGAAGGCGAAATCAAGGAAGAGGAACGGGAACTGATCGACAATATTTTTGAATTCGATGATACCAGTGCTTCGGAGATCATGACGCCGCGTACGGATATGTTTGTCATTAGAGCGGACGAGACTCTCGACCTCGGTGCGATCGTCAGATCCGGGTTCACCCGCGTTCCCGTGATTGAGCAAGACGTGGATCATGTTATCGGTATTATCAACATCAAGGATATCTTTCTGCACCAGGCCACATCCAAGGAGGACATCGATATCCGAAAGGTGATGCGGGAGCCTTATTTTGTTCCAGAAAACAAGAAGCTGGACACTTTGCTCCAGCATTTCAAGAAGGGAAAACACCATATGGCGATTGTGGTGGATGAACACGGTGGCGTGTCCGGGTTAATCACGCTTGAGGATGCATTAGAGGAGCTTGTCGGCGAGATTACTGACGAAACGGATAGGGATGAACCCCTTATCGTCAAATTGAGAAACAATGAATGGATCGTGCTGGGAAAATCAGAGATCGACGTTGTCAATGAGACGGTGGGTATGGATATCCTGGATTCAAAAGAGTATGACACGTTTTCCGGCTACATTCTTGACAAGATCGGTCGCATCCCGGATGAGAAGGAAGAGATAGCTGTCGGCACTTTTGTGGTTGGAGTAGATGAGATGGAGGGCAACAGGATAAAGAAGTTCATTGTTCGGCAGACCCTGACAACCGAGTAAGTGGTCTGAAAACAGGTACTTACGGCAAGATTATCTTCATCTCCGGTTCTTGAGTATATAGCCTAATAGACTGAATGCGATGCATCATTTCACTGTCATATTGAGAAGGATAGCCGCTGCCATCCATCGTGAGAACCTTCATCGGGTTGCCCTCATTATCGTGCTGGTTATCTTTTTCGGGAGTGGGGCGTTCTTCTACTTCGAGGAAAAGGTCAGTTTCGGGGATGCACTCTGGTGGTCAGTGGTCACCATGACGACGGTTGGTTATGGAGATATATCACCCCAGACCACCGGCGGAAGGATCGTTGGATTTTCCGTGATGCTGATGGGTATCGGGTTTCTGGGATTGCTCACGGCCACCATAGCCAGCGCGTTTATCGAGAAGCGATTATTGGAGAATAAGGGTATGAAACCAACCAAGGTTACCGATCATTTTATCATCTGCGGGTGGAACTTCCGAGGAAATGAAATTGTGACGGAACTTCGCGCGGACGCAAAGTCGGCGAATACACCCATCGTGATTATTGCCGATATCGCCGAGAAACCGGTGGATGATCCCCAAATTCATTTTGTTCGGGGTGAGGTAAACACGGATAGTCTGGAAAGAGCAAACACCGGCAAGGCCCAGGGAGTCATTATCCTTTCCGATGATCAACTGGATTCCTATGCCCGGGATGCCAAAACCATTCTCAATACCCTGACGATCAAAAGTCTTTATCCCACGCTGTATGCCTGTGTTGAACTCATGGAGTCCAAGAATGCTGAGCATTGCCGGATGGCCAAGTCCGTTTAAATCGTCTTGGTCGGTGAACTGAGCACCAATCTG
>JAZFSW010000418.1:0-2364 GCA_036446375.1 Desulfobacterales bacterium
TTCACCTCGGGCGAACTCATTCCCCAACCATTTCTGCCGCGCGACACCAATGGCAGCATCCGGCGTTTTGTGCTTTTTCAAGATATCTTGCGCATAGCTAAAGGAGGATTCGGGGAAGAAGTGAATTGGCTCAGATAAGCCTTGCCAGTAAAGCTGCAGCAATGAGGTGAGAATCTCCCTGCTGTTATCCAGCGGTCTAAATTTCCAGGCAGAATCCTTGCAGATCAGCAGTGTCTGTTTCTGGGTGTCGCTGGCGGGCTCCTCATGAAGCATCAGATGATGGAGCCAGGCATTGAGCAGATCTTTTGCTCGCCTGTTGCCGTAGCGAACCCGAACCTGGCCGGTCCTGAACAGATCGGTCAATCTGCAGGCCACCTGAAAGCCGCCACTCTGGAAACGGACATCCCGCGCTTCCAACCGATCTCCTGCAGTGGGACCACTGATCCGATCTATAAATGCCTGCGCATCCGCGCTCATTTCGCCATAGAGGACCTCACCCACTTTGCCATGGGGAAGCGTCCCCTTGGCTCTTTGCAGCTGCATATGGTCCAGCGGGTTACCCCCTTGCTGCATTGCCCCAACAAGATCCTGTCCGATAGTGTATTTTCCCAGGCCATCCAGGTTGAAATCTTCGGTTTCATCAATTGGGGTCTGCTGTTCCCGAATCCTTATTCCCAGTCGCGTCTCCAGGAAATACCGGGTGGGATGGTTATAAAATCCCACCAGCTGATCCATGGTCAACTCCCGCCATGCTTCCGGGGCAGGTGCCAGCGGGTCTGAGAGGAATGGTGCAGGGCCTTCTTCATCGTCATAGCTTACGGCAGCAAGGAGGTTCTCCTCTGAATAACTGAACAGCCCCCCATCTTCTTCGCTGAAATATCGCGGCGAAAATGCCTGGAGTCGGTGATGGGTAACCAGCTCTGGTTCGGATAGACCGAACCCATCGAGGATATAATCCAGCAGTTCGCTGACAAGAGACGATGGGGGTATCCGGGAATTGTCCTGAATGCTCCTCCCCACATAGCTGATATAGAGTCTTTCCCGAGCCGAAATCATGGCCTCAAGGAAAAGGTATTTGTCGTCATTTCGTCTGCTGCGATCCCCCCGTTTGGGGTACCGGGCCAGATAATCGAAACCGAGAGATGTCGAATTCCTGGGAAAGGCGTCGGTTCCCATTCCGATAAGGCAAATCACCTTTGCCGGGATACTTCGCATGGGAAGCATCGCACAAAAGGTAACACCACCGGAGATGAACCCGAATCCCATATCTTCCCGGGTAAATCGCTGATTGAGATAGGAGCAGATCACATCAAGATCAACTGTTTCATCCCATTCGGCCAGTGCCGCCTGCCGGGTAAGCGTTTCTATGGACTTCCGGATAGCTTGTATGTCTCTTTCAATGGCCTCGTCGTCAGCGATGAATTGCTCAAGCATACCATTAAGGAAAGAACTCCATCCCTCTATATTTCTATTGTGATGCAGATCATCTGACATCTCAAAGAGCCGCTGCGTAAATTCCAGAAACTTTCCAAGGACAATGGCATCATTGCCCTCGATGTGATCGTAGGGGAGTATCCCTTCATACAGCCGGCTATCGCCACCGGGCATGGCATAACCAAGCAGCAACCGGTCAATTCCAAACTGCCAGGTATTATCGGGCAGATCGGGGAGGCCGATCTTGCGTCGGCTTGCACCATCGATACCCCACCGGATGTGGGTATCCTTAATCCAGCGCCGGATCATATCCAGATCCGTCTCACTCAGGCCATAGGCCTCTCTTATGGGGGCGATTTCCAGCAGCGCCATCACCTGCACAGCACTCATCCGGCTGTCCCCAAGATCAAGCAGCGACATGAATCCCTCGATAACACGGCTCTGGCTTCTCACACTCCTGTCCGCAATCCGGTAGGGGATATGCAGGTTTTCATCGGTCTGGGCATCGAAGACCGCATGGATATACGGCGCATAGGTTTCGATATCCGGTGTCATCACAAACACATCTCTGGGCATCAGCGCCGGATCTTCCTCAAACATCGCCAGAAGCTGATCGTGCAGCACCTCAAGCTCTCTCATGGGGCTGTGGCAGGAATGAATCAGGATGGACGTATCATCGGCTTTCAGCGGATAGGGCTCAGCCGGGGGCTGTCTGTCTTCTAGGTTCAGAATGTCGGTCTGGATGCAGGATAGCAGTGTATCCACGCCCCCATCTTCAAATCGTTCTTCCAGGTGACTGTCAAACTCATGTACGAGGTGAAAGAAATCCCTCCCCAGAATACCCATCGAAGCGATGAGCCGGTTTCCCCTCTCAAGATAGAGGGGTTGCTCTCCCCAATGTGAATTGTACTTTTCCCGGATCCGGTTTTG
>JAZFSW010000419.1:0-4206 GCA_036446375.1 Desulfobacterales bacterium
GGGTCAGGCGATAGGGGTTCTTTGGGGGGATGGGACGGAATCTAAGTGGATTGGCGAAATGGTGCCGTTTGATCTTGAGGACTGGTACCGGATGAAAGATCCGCCCAAAGAGTTCACCGATAACGCTCCTCATTGGCGAGACCTGACTGCATACAAGAATCATTATCTCCCCTATTACAACAACAAACAGAATTGGGAGAAATGGGTGCCCGACAAGATGGCCGATCAGGACGATCTGTATGTAGAGTTTATGTTCCTGTATTCGATTGTGAAGCACGGTCTGGACGTAACGGCGACTGAAATGGCCGAAGATTGGGTGGCATACTTGGCCCCAAATCGGGTGTGGGGCGCCAATGGGCAGGCTCATCAGAATTTCCGCGAAGGGATTTGGCCCCCCCGTTCCGGCCATCCTCACAACACCCCCTACGCAGATGCCATCGATTTCCAGATCGAATCCGATCTGTTTGGGCTGATTAATCCCGGAATGCCCCGGATCAGCAATGCCTGGTGCGACAAGGTGGGCCACATGATGAATTATGGCGACGGCGTTTATGCGGGAATGGCCATCGCCGCAATGTACGGGGAAGCGTTCTTTGAGAAAGACCCCCGCAAATTGGCCGAATACAGTCTCAGAGCCATTCCGGCAGAAAGCGGCTATGCGAAGATGGTACGGGACGTGCTCGATCTCCACCAGAAGAACCCCGACTGGAGAGATACTTGGAGAGCACTCGATGCCAAATGGGGGAAGAAAGACGGCGAACCTGTCATGAAATTAGACGTCAGGATCAATGGCGCAAACGTCTATATGGGGCTCTTATACGGTGGGGGCGATTTCTGGAAAAGCATGAACATCGCCATGCGCGGTGGGTGGGATAGCGATTGCAATCCGTCCAATGTTGCCGGCATTTTGGGTACCATATTGGGGATGAATGGGATACCTGAGAAGTGGGCCATCCTGCGCGATCTGCCCATCGAAAACAACTCGATCAAGGGTGCTTACCCGGCGTCGATGGAATGGGACGATATCCTGGGTGCAACCGTGGAAGCAGGGAAATGGAACGTATTGCAGCATGGCGGGCATGTCGAGAACGGTAATTTGTACATCCCCTTCCAGATGCCAACCTCGCCACCATTGGAGCAGACGGTGTGGCAGGAACTCCCGGATGCGGCAGAGCAGGAAGCTCTAAAGAAGAAATAGACCGGTAACATCAACCGCAGCCGTATTCGAGGCCCTTTACAACGAATTGGGCAGCTTGGCGCCGGCGGCGAACTTTCTCTAGGAGGCGGAGTGTGAGATTCTCAGGAATGAGAAAGCAGAACTGTGGAGATGCTCGATGAGGATGAATACCCGTGATCGCCTATCCAGTATCCTGTTATCCCTTATTGCCCTATCCATTCTGCCATTGGGCGTATCTGCAGGAGAATCTTATTCTCCTTATGTCGACCAATCCTATCCGACCCGGGTTTACTGGGGCGATACCCACGTGCATACCGCTCTATCGCATGACGCTTACATCATGGGCAATCGCCTGATGCCGGACGATGCGTATCGCTTTGCCAAGGGCGAGACGGTTCGAGCGAGCAGCGGCGGGCAAGTCCGTCTGCGCCGGCCGCTGGATTTTCTAATGGTTGCCGATCACGCCGAGAATCTTGGTGTATTGCTCCAACTGGCAGCGGGTGGTGGATTGCTACCGGTAACCGAAGCAAGTCAGCGTTGGGCGAAGGCCATTGCCGGCCATCTGCCGCTTCGGGATATTCTCCAGGCTGAAGACCTCGATACATTCAATCGTGGGTTCTGGCTCTTGGCATCGTCATCAGGCGCAAAGCAGGCGGATTATGCCCTCGATAAAGGTTTTCGTCGCTCCGTCTGGGAAGAGGTCATCGCAAACGCAGAACGGCATAATGACCCGGGCACCTTCACGGCGTTTATCGGCTATGAGTGGAGCGCACAGGTGCCAGTGCCAGGGGGAAAGGCACGTATGATCCACCGGAATGTGCTTTACGAAGGAGGACCTGACAAAGCCCGTCAACTCTTGCCGTTCTCCCGCTTCGACAGCAGTGATCCGGAAGATCTGTGGGCATACCTGCAAGACTACGAGGACCAGACAAAAGGCAAGGTCCTTGCCATTCCCCACAACGCCAATCTGAGCGGGGGCAATATGTTCAAGCTCAGTACCTATCAGGGCAAACCCTTCACAAAAGCCTATGCACTGACCCGTTTCCGCTGGGAGCCCATCATCGAGGTGACACAGCTCAAAGGTGACGGGGAGACCCACCCGCTGGTATCGCCGACCGATGAATTTGCCGACTATGAGACGATGGGCAATCCTGATGCAGCGGCGGCAGCACAATCCTACGCCCGTTCCGCCCTGAAGCTCGGGTTGAGTCAACAGGCAAAAATGCGTGTTAATCCGTTCAAGTTCGGCATGATTGGCAGCACGGATTCTCACGTATCGCTATCGACGGCCAGCGAAAACAATTTCTGGGGTTCCATCGGATTGGATGAACCCAGCCGTTACCGCGCGGCAACCCGTTGGCAGCGCAATGCTGCGGGTTACGCCGCGGTCTGGGCGACTGCGAATACACGAGAAGCCCTATTCAATGGGATGTATCGCCGGGAAGTCTATGCGTCTACCGGTCCGCGCATCACCGTCCGATTCTTCGGCGGCTGGGATTACGCGCCAGCGGATGCCGTGCGGCCGGACCTGGCTCGCGTCGGCTACGCGAAAGGTGTGCCCATGGGAGGAGATCTCACCAACGCACCTGGGGGCAAGTCACCGCGCTTCCTGATTCGCGCGGTGAAAGATCCCGATGGTGCAAACCTGGACCGGGTGCAGGTGATAAAGGGATGGCGAGACAAAAAGGACAAGCTGCATGAGAAGATCTACAACGTTGCCTTGTCGGACGGACGAACGGTAGACAGCAAGGGCAATGCTGGACCGGTCGGCAGTACGGTAGATGTCAGGAACGCCTCCTACACCAACAGCATCGGCGACCCCGAATTGGCTGTGGTCTGGACCGATCCGGATTTTGAAAGGGAGGACCTGGCCTTCTATTACCTGCGCGTGCTTGAGATCCCAACACCCCGCTGGACGGCATATGATGCGAAGTTCTATGGCTTGAAGGATCTGCCGGAGAACATTCCCGTGATCACGCAGGAAAGAGCCTATACAAGCCCGATATGGTATACGCCAGTCTCTGAAAAGAGCAGCAAGAACAAAGACAATACGAAGGAGAGGGTCCGTACGATGACAGAAAATTCACATAACGGCACGATTGATTATTATCCGGAGATACCGTCTGAGGTCAGAGCTCCCCGCCCTGTGGAGGTCTGGCTGCCGGAGGGCTATGACCCGGCTTCCGATGCCCGATACCCTGTTGTTTATATGCACGATGGTCAGTTTAACTTTCACCATGGTCAGACGCCTTTTGACGAGAAGGATTGGCTCTGGGATATGGACAGGACGATGGCGCGGCTCATAGAAGATGGCGACATCCGACCGGCCATTGTTGTTTCGGTATGGGCGGATTTGGATGCGAAGCCCAATCGCGGACTGGAATATATGCCGCAAAAACCTGTCACCGATAAGGTCTGGGAGTATTTGGTTGATCAAGAACCGCCCTTTGCTGGTGGGAAGATTATCTCGGACAACTATCTGAAGTTTTTGGTTCGTGATCTCAAACCGTTTATCGACAAGACGTATCTGACCCAACCGGATCGAGAGAACACTTTCGTCATGGGCTCGAGCATGGGCGGGATGATTTCTGCCTATGCCATCACCGAGTATCCCGACATCTTTGGCGCGGCGGCGTGCTTGTCTACGGCTTGGAACATTGGCGACGGCGTCGTGATTGCCTGGTACAAGGACCATTGGCCGGAAGCCGGCATACACCGGATCTACTTCGACCATGGCACTGAGACCCTTGATGCGGGATACGGGCCTTACCAACTGAAAATGGACGAGGTGATGCAAAGCCGGGGCTATCGGCCTGGTGAGGATTGGATCTCGCGTCGCTTCGACGGCGCCGATCACACCCCCAGAGCATGGCGTGAACGCCTACATATACCCTTGATATTCTTGTTGGGCAATGGCTAGCTTTCATATGTTCTCACCTAGCCGCTTCAGCGAATGGATACACGCCAATCCCGTTTATTGTCCGCGTAATGCATAGACGTCTTTGGCAAATCCGAAATAGATGAACGCA
>JAZFSW010000420.1:0-4219 GCA_036446375.1 Desulfobacterales bacterium
TCTCTAACTCAGATCCGGCGGAGTGAAATCACAAATACCAAGCACCAAATGACAAACAAGTTCCAGACTCAAATATTCAAACTCCAAACACCGCCCGCCAGCAGTTGTTTGAGATTTGTCATTTGTAATTTCTCAATTCAAGCCAAAAAGCCGTAAAGGCGCAATCCTTGAACCCTCGAATCCTTTGCTTTGATCCCCCTCCGGTCAGAACGCTCCACCGATGGTGAAAGACCAGCTGCCGCCTGAACTCTCACCGGGTTCGGGATCAAGTATAAATCCATTTTCAAAACGCATCGGCCCCATGGGAGAAAACCATCTCAGACCGAATCCCGCACTGTGACGAAGGTTGCCAAGATCGATGCTCTCACCGGTGTCGAAGACATTACCTGTATCGTAGAAGAGAAAGCCCAACACACCGGCTTTATCGGCCAGGGGATACTGCAATTCAAAATTGAACTGCACATATTTATCGCCGCCGGACCTTGTCCTGAAGCCCCATGCATTGGTCTTCACCGGACTTATGGATAGATAATCAAAGCCACGCAGTGAGTCAACGCCGCCGAGATAGAACCGTTCGTAGTCGGGTATCTCTTCTCCCGAGACCTCCTGGATATACCCTCCCTTGCTGTGTATAAACCCAATAAGGCGGCGGTATATCGGGACAAACCACCCGGATTCCAGAATCGTCTTGGCGAAAGCGATATCTCCCCCAAGACCGGCATAGTGAAATGTTACCCCGTAATAGGCGCCTTCGGTGGGCTCAAGCTGCCGGTTGCGGCCATCATAGCGAAAGGCTGTGGATATGATGCTGGCAGTGTTTGATGTGTCCATGAACCTGACCGAATCCGGTATGAAGAAACTGAAATTCTTGATTTCACTTGTCGTGAGATTATAGGACAGATATACACGGGTGAGATCTCGGATTCGATAGCTGAAGCGCAGCCCAAAGCCTGATTGACTTAACTCATACGTGTTGTAGTCGACATCCTGCTTATAAACGTCAAAGCCGGCGGCCAGCGGGATATCAAACGACCACGGTTCGGTATAGCTCAGTAAATAGGTGTCCGATATTCCTCCCAGAGAAACGCCAACCAGCAAGCTGCTGCCCCGCCCCAGAAAGTTTCTCTCCTCAAAGTATCCCCGGATAAAAGTGCCCTCATATTCGCTATACATGCCCCCGAAGCTGAACGCGCTTGTGGATCTTTCCCTGACGGCAAGATCCACTACCACCCTATCGTCTGCGCTTCCCTTGGATGTGTCCACACTGATGTCTTGAAAAAAATCCAGCCGATACAGATTTCGGATACTGGTCTTCATGTCTTTCCCGCTGTATAGGCCCTGCTCGTCGATGATAAGTTCCCTGCGAATCACCTTATCCCGGGTCTTTGTATTGCCGGCAATATTAATCCTTTCAAAATAGACCATCTTTCCCTTGTTGGCGGCATAGGTAATATCAACGACCCCATCTCCTGCCACCTCGTCTGTTTTGGGGATGACTTCCGCAAAAGCATAGCCCGCGTCAGCATATAGATCGGTGAGCGCGACCACATCATGGCGCATCGTTTCACTGTTGTAATATTTCTCCTCGACAGATTTGACCACCGCCATCATCTCAGCTTTGGTGGAAAGCAGGTCACCGGTGATATCTACTTTCCCCACCCTGAATCGGGAACCTTCATCGATTCTTATCGCTATCGAGATCCAGTTGCCCACGTATTCGATCTGCGGTTCATCGACAGTGGCGGCAATATAGCCGGTTGTGTGATAGTGATCCCGCAGACGCTGGATATCTTCATTCAGGTCATCGATATTCATGTCCCCCGATGCTGTGATCCATGAAAAGAAGCCCTTTTCAGACGTTTTCATCACGGCCTTCAGTTCGTCATCGGTATAGCTGGCATTGCCATCGAAAAGGATCTGTTTAACAAGAAGTTTCTCACCCTCTTTGATAACAAATATGAGATCGGCCTGATTGTTCTTCAGGGACCGGACCGAGTGTTTGACTTCGACGTTGTGATAGTTCTTCTCTTTGTAAAGCTCTCGTATCCCATCGATGTCCGCCTGTATTCTGAAGACGTTGAGCACCGATCCGGGGCGGATATCGATGCTCTCCGCGATCCTATCATTCTCCATGGCCTTATTGCCCCTGACGAGAACCAGCCGAATCCGCTGTTTTTCCTTTACCGTCAAAACAATGGATTTCCCTCCGGGTACATCGTTAACAACGGCCCGGATATCGTCAAAATACCCCATGGCGTGGATCGCTTTTATATCTTCAGGGATTCTCCTGGATAGATAGATCTCCCCGGGAGTCGATGCCATAACCCGCTTAATGGCATCGGCCTCTACCCGCTGATTCCCTACGATGTTGACTTCGACGATCTTCACCCGTTCAAACATCTTCACGCTAAGATCACGAGCAACACCCGTTACCGCTCCCAGAAGATTCTCGACCCCCTCACCTTCCTGTGAAAATTCCTCCGGCACGCTCTCTGCAGGGGTCGCGATGAGTGTTGCATCCAGCCGGAAGGTATCGCCCACCCAGCTCAGCGTGCCCCATACAACGTAATCGGCGCCCCCTTCCAGGCCGATCTGCCGCAGGCTGTCAGCATCGCGGACGCCCGCTTCTTCTACGGCCGTCTCAACGATATCACCGCCTTCCTGTCTGAGGTGCTTCTTAATAAGCTCCGGGATCTCTGATTCAAGATAGTTGAATGCATCCGAGCCTTGAATTTCAAATGGCAGCACAGCAACCTTGACAGCTTCAAGGCAATGGGCACTGCCTGCAGAAACACATATTGCGGTAACAATCAGTAGACTCAATCGTTTGAACATAATCAACACCTCTGCTCTTTTCTTTGTGATAGCATACAATCTGAAACGGCTCTTTGAAGTCAATTGCGATCCCACGGGGCTCAGCAATACGTAAATTCTGTCAGGTTCTGCGGTACCGACGACAGGCGTCAGTCGGTGGGCCGCCTTTCCAGTGTATCATGCTTGTCTTTTTTTCAGTACCACAATTATCAATATTTCATTCCAGAATGCAAGAGGTGTCTCCGGACCGAGAAGGCAAGAGATGAACATCCAATCACGCCCTGGCGTGATCCAAAATCGAACATCGAATGAAAAGAACTCATATGAGATCCAGCATGATCGTGGATGCGATGCTATCGTGAAACCTGATCTCTAACTCAGATCCGGTGGAGTGAAATCACAAGTACCACGCACCAAATGACAAACAAGCTCCAAACTCAAATATCCAAATTCCAAACACCGCCCGCCAGCAGTTGTTTGGGATTTCACCTGCCCGCCATCGTGAGCCTTCGGTCCCTCAGGCGAGGCGGGCGGGGATTTGGAACATTGCGATTTATTTGTTATTTGAGATTTGTCATTTGTAATTTCTCAATCCAAGCCGAAACGGCGCAAACCTGACACCTGACACCTGACCCCCGGGACCCCAATGTCAAGAATGTGACGTCCGGGAAGGCCATGCGGCAGATTACGCCGATGGAGCACATACAGATGTTTCTGTCATATGTCTCCCAACCATGTAACATTATTGTATAATTCTACCAATCAGCCCCTTGGCACTATTCTTGCTTTATAAATGGAGAGGTATAGCTTCCGCCCATAGGGGGATATTTGTCAGCGTGGTGGATACGCCATGGAACACGCATAGCCATAGGGGGTACTGCAAATGATCATGATTAACGTAATCAGCAACGTTCATGCCAGACCATCAATCGGTCCATCCCTGTCCGTAAGGGTTATCGGTCTGCTGCTTGTATTATCTGTCACAATCATCTGTTGGGCTCCTACCCTTGAAGCCGCTGACCGGCTGCCAGCCGATCTGACAGAACTGAGCCTCGAGGAACTGATGGATATGTCCATCTATACCGCCTCAAAATATAAGCAGAAGATCTCCGAAGCACCGGCATCTGTCACCGTGGTGACCCGGAGCGAGATCATAAAATACGGCTACCGGACACTTGCAGATATCCTGGGAAGTGTGAACGGATTTTATACCACCTATGATCGTGGTTATCACTACCTTGGCGTAAGAGGGTTCAGCCGACCCGGAGATTTCAACACTCGTCTGCTGCTGCTGATCAATGGACATCGGATGAACGAAAATATCTTCGATGCCTCCTTCATTGGCACAGAATTTCTGCTTGATGTGGATCTGATCGAAAGGGTCGAGATTGTACGCGGCCCCAGT
>JAZFSW010000421.1:0-4426 GCA_036446375.1 Desulfobacterales bacterium
GGTAATCGGTGTGCCATTGGGCCTCATTGTCAGAATCCAGGTCCAACCGCGCTCCAATCGGCTCCGAATGACCGATGCGGCTATCCGGGATAGCGGATAGGAACATGTTTTTAACGAGCAACGCCTCTGGCTAAACCAAGAGGCCCCGCTGAAAGCGGGAGGGCCAGTCTAATCAATGAATAGTCATGTGTTCAGTGTTCAGCGTTCAGTAAAGCGCTTTGAAGGGCCTAATCCTGAACCGCGAAAGCAAAGGATGAACGTCGAACATCGAACATCCAACATCGAACGTCGAATGAAAAACACAGAACCCAGAACCCTGAACCTTGAACTCTGAACCCAGAGCCCTGAACCCTGAACCCCATCAGTTCAACGTAGCTTCTTATGGGGTGAAATATCTCAGAACAACGCTTTCGTGTCAAGGAATAAACCCGTCGTTTCAATGCCGGAATCGAAGGAAGGCTGCCGGGCGCAATTTCTCCTTTTCTACCTCCCCCATATATGCTTTAATGTCTCGTTTACCGACAGAATCGATGGCATTATTGCCCTAAGGAAAAGAGGTCTCAAGATGAAAAAACAGTCGCTAAATGGCAGATGGATGCTGATTCAGGACGGCAGTTCTGAAAAGCTTGAAGCCAATGTACCAGGGGATGTGTATGGGGACCTGCTACGAGCCGAGAGAATCGCGGATCCCTACTACCGGGACAACGAGAACAGCCTGCAATGGATCGGCGAGACCGGATGGACCTACAGCCGGGAATTCGGAATGTCCGAAGGCTTCTTATCTCAGGATCGAATCTTTCTGCGATGCGAAGGATTGGACACCCTCGCCACCATTACCCTCAACGGCCGAATCCTTGCCCAGACAGATAACATGTTCAGGCAGTGGGCGTTCGATGTTAAGGACACGCTGGTGAAAGGATCCAACAGAATCGAGATCCACTTTGATTCCGCCGCTGTCTATTCACAAGAAAAGATGGCCGAACGTCGACTGCCCCAATGGGATCAACCGATGGGCAACGCCTATATTCGAAAGGAGCCCTGCAATTTCGGCTGGGACTGGGGGCCGTGTCTCGTGACGGCCGGCATATGGCGCGATATCGGCCTGGTTGCGTACACAACCGCTCGATTGGACGATATTCACATCCTGCAGCAACACAGGAAAGAGGTCGTTGTTCTGAAGATCGATGCAACGGTTGAAGCCACACAGGCCTCCAAGCTCTCGGCAAGAGCAACGGTGCGATACAAAGGTGACGTGGTATCGGTCGAAAAAACAATCAAGGGAAGCAACGTACGCCTGCCACTAACCATTGAAGACCCCGAACTCTGGTGGCCCAACGGAATGGGAAAGCAACCCCTGTATACCGTAAAGATCGAACTTTTCGACGAACACGGAAGCCGGCTCGATCTACAGACCCGGCGCATCGGCTTGCGAACCCTTCGTCTGGACCGGCATAAAGATCGATGGGGAGAATCGTTTCAGTTCAAGGTCAACGGTGTTCCTTTTTTTGCCAAAGGTGCCAACTGGATTCCTGCCGATGCGGTTTTGTCCCACATGACCCGTGACCGCTACAAACAACTGATCGCGGATTGCGCGGCGAGCAATATGAATATGCTGCGGATATGGGGCGGCGGTATATATGAAGATGATGCGTTTTATCAATTCTGCGATGAGAAAGGAATCTGCGTCTGGCAGGACTTTGTCTTTGCATGCGCTGCTTACCCGACATTTGATCCTGCCTTTCTGAAGAACGTCCGCGCCGAGGCGGAAGATAATGTCCGGCGGCTGCGACACCATCCCTGTATCGCCCTGTGGTGCGGCAACAACGAGATGGAGGCAGGTCTTGTCGGGGATGCGTGGTCCGATACCCAGATGAGTTGGAAAGATTACAAGAAGCTCTTTGATAAACTACTGCCCGACGTAGTTGAGCGATTGGATCCCCAAACGGACTACTGGCCCTCCAGCCCCCATACCCCAGTGGGGGATCGGATGAAGAGCTACCTTCCCGGTAGCGGAGATGCTCATCTCTGGGGAGTCTGGCACGGGCAGCGCCCCTTCGAATGGTTCCGAACCTGCAGGCATCGATTCAACAGCGAATTTGGCTTCCAGAGCTTTCCCGAACCCAAGACGGTCCGGACATACACCACAGCTACCGATCGGAATGTGACTACCCATGTCATGGAACACCACCAGCGCAGCGGCATCGGCAACACCACCATCATGCGCTATATGCTGGACTGGTTTCGCCTTCCCACGGATTTCGATATGACCCTGTGGCTATCCCAGATCCTGCAGGGCATGGCCATCAAATATGCCTGCGAACACTGGCGGCGGAGTATGCCCCGGGGGATGGGAACGCTCTACTGGCAACTCAATGACTGCTGGCCCGTGGCCAGTTGGGCATCCATCGATTCCCTCGGGCGGTGGAAAGCCCTGCACTATATGGCCAAAGCCTTCTATGCACCGATCCTTGTTTCCGGGCTGGAAGATAACGAAAAGGGAACAGTGGAGATCCATGTTACCAGTGACCTCATGGCATCCAGAAAGGGACAGATGTCCTGGGTGCTGACCGATGTTCAGGGGAAGATCATCGATCAGGGAGGAAAGGGGGTTGATATCGCGCCGCGGAAATCCAGGCGGATCGACACCCTGAGGCTTAAGAAGACCATCGAAGAAAAGGGGGTTCGAGATCTGATGCTGTGGATCGATTTGACAGTTGGCGGGAAGAGCGTCTCTACCAACTTTGTCACGTTTGCCCGGCCGAAGCATCTGGAGCTGCAATCTCCAGGCATAACGACGCGCGTTGGCAAATTGAAGAATGGATCCTACAAGGTTTCACTGTCGACAAAGAAACCGGCCCTGTGGACCTGGCTTGAACTGGACAATGCGGATGCACAGTTTTCAGATAATTTCGTTCATCTCAGACCCGGCAGCGCCGTGGATATCATCGCGCACCCAACGGATACACTGTCCCTAAAGGACTTCAGGGCAAACCTGAGCGTGAGCAGCCTGATCGATACGTATCGATAGACGGGACCAACCCATGCATTTAGCGGAAATGCCAATGTTGGCATTTCCGCTAAATACCCTTCGGATCTATTCCTGATGGTCTCGTCAGTAGTCCCGTTGCCGTCATGCCGGACTTGATCCGGCATCCAGAAGTTGTTGATATTACTGGATTAGCGCTATGGTTAGCGCTACGCTTCACTCCGTGTCACTCTGTGTCCCACCTTCTCGGGAATAACAGATTTTGGGCTTTTTCGACTTCTTACGGCACCATCATTCCTGTTTCCCCTGCAGAAAGCCCGGCTTGTTGAATTCCGGGTTCGGGTAGGAATAAAAGCCTTTCCCGGACTTCATGCCCAGTTCTCCCCTTTCGATATAGGGACGAAGCAGCCCAACCATCTTCTTCAGCCCTTCATCGCCAGTCTCTTCGTATTCACCCTCCAGGATATCGAACACCACGTTTAGCCCCACGCTATCCATCACGACAAAGGGACCGGAATCCTGGTGCACAATCATCCAGGAACGATCCACATCCCGGAAATCGGCTATGCTCTCGGCAACAAGACGGATGCCCGATTTCAGCCAGTCCACCAGCATGGCATTGTGGAGATACCCCTTGTTTTCCCTATTGGATACGATGGGAATCTGTCCGATACTCCGGGCAAATCGCTGCAGTATATCAATAATCTTCGGATCCGTTCGGGGTCCGGGTACAATATCCACGAGGGTGGCCATGAAATGAAAGTGAAGAGCGGCAAACCGGTCTCCCCGGGAAACGACATCCTCGATCTGAGATACAAGCAGCGTGGAGGTATTGGTGGTCATAATCGTCTTGGGTGGACACAACCCATCGAACTGCTCATGAATGGCCCGTTTCAGTGGCGCCCTTTCAAAAACCGACTCGGACAGTAGATCGGCGTTTCCCGCCGCCTCGGCAGGATCGGTTGCTGTGCTTACCCGCCCCAGTCCGGATTCGAGTGTTTCCCGGGTCATCTCCCCCTTCTCGATCATCGCGTATCCCAACTGCTCCTGCCATTTCGAAACACGGTTCAGTGTATCTTCAGATAGATCATAGAGCGTTACGTCGTAGCCCGCCACAGCGCAAACAAGCGAGTTGAAACACCCCATCGTACCGGCACCCACGAAACATATGTTCTGGATCTCATCAATTGGCATATATCAGGCTCCTTTGCGAAAATTGGGTCCATCCTAATTACCCATTACATAGGGTTACGCAAGATTGTATGTCAAGGGATATGTCAGCCATCGAAGGGTTCTCCCCTTACCCCTTCAAAGGGGAATTTGAGGGAAGATGTCCCCGCCCTTATCGCTTGACACCTCATTCAGCCTTTGAGACACTGCCACCCAGGCAGCAAAGCCGGGGCCAGATTGGCGGCTCTAGATTTCATACGAATCTTGGTG
>JAZFSW010000422.1:0-2047 GCA_036446375.1 Desulfobacterales bacterium
GGAGAGCTGTGGAATTGCTGGCAACAACGAGACCAACGGCCAACAAAGCAATCAGAGCTTTGCTTGAGGCCGGCATTGTCCAGGAGACGACAGGAAAGAAGCGGGACCGGGCATATGGCTACGTTGAATACCTGGATCTGCTAAAGGCCGGTACAGAATAGACAGCTGACCGCTGAAGAAAGGCCATCCTGGCACAATGAGACAAACGCATAAGATCATGGATGTCCCCCTGGATGGGCGTCTCCCCCCTGGATATTCTCCTGGTTTCTGCTATATCTGATCTTCAGTTTTTTTCCTATGGATTGAACCTATCACGAGCTACCGGTGTCATCCTGTGTAAATGGCCGCCATGAATCCAACCGATGCTGAACTCATCAAGGGAATTATCGACCGTGACACGAGCGCATTTGATACGCTTTATGCCCGGTATGTGGAGAAGATTCGCTCCCGTGTGAGGCGGATGGTACGCGAGGAGGGCCTGGTGCAGGATCTGGTTCAGGAGGCGTTCCTTGTATTGGCTCGCGCCATGTGTGCCGAAAACCCCGGCATCGTCTTTGCCAATGCCGCCGCTGCCGGCGAGATCGATCCTCTCCAGGATGTGGATAGTCGTCTCTTTGTGGGTTTGAACCCCCTCTAGCACATGTGGATGCAGACAGATCAGATTGTTGCACAATAGATAATCGAAAACCGATGTCAAGGTGCTGGCATGGCGAAGTTGTTGCAGCAATTAGCTGTGGGCGGTCTCTGTCACCCTACTCACCGGTGCTCACGGTCCATGTTGCCTCATAAAACTCAGCACTGGAAGATCCTTGCTTTCCCGTGGGCACAACGGATATCCCTCGTGTGGTACTGGCCAACGATTCTTGGGTTCCTCTGTACCTGGCCAACCCTCGACCAATGGGTTCTGTTGTAACCTCGCCCAACGGCACTTCGCTGGCGTACACAACGATATTGTCTTCGCCAAATGGTGGGGTCACTTTCAGGTCAAATCTATCATTACCATCGGGGATCTTATACAACACACCGGCCCTGAAGAAGCTATCCTTTCTATAGGCGTTCGGCAAAAGCTGTATTATAGTCCCATCTGCCGCAATGTCCACAACCCGTGCATAGAAGTCACGGTTTCCCTGTATGGATATCTCAATACTATCGTCTTTCTTATATTTCTTCTTGGATGTCCAGACCTTTACCTTCAGGGGTAAACCGGGGTCCATGTTCTGGGATGGATCAGACGCTGCCTTCGACCTGAGTCCATACTCAACTTCCGCTTTGATCCAGACATGATACCGTGCGTTATCCTCAACACCATGGTCTTTCTGCTCAATTACTGATACAGCACCTTCAGCTTCAGACCAGATCAGATCGTATTTCACCTCAAAGTCTTCGACCTTTGTCTTGGTCTTGATGTGCGTCTTTGCCATTTCAAGTGCCTGTCTCTTCGCATTGGCAAAGGCTGCTGCTCGCGTCTGAGCAAGAGTCATGTTTTCTGAAAGATGGGCATAGGCATCCAACTCATGAATGCTTGACCGCTTTTCGCTATCAGGAACCACATTGATCCCCCTGACATCCTGAGCAGGCGTTTCTATCGGCATCATGAGGCCCAGAACGAAAATCACAATAGCAATTGAGCCATTCTTTGCAGTAGCATGCTTCGAAACCATTCTCACCTCATTGTTCTGTTATCGGTTCCCAATCTTCTCTGTCACGTTGCTCCGCCAGCTTGATCCGGTTGCTCGCAACTTCGCTTTGCCCATACCTCCTCAAGCTGTCTCCGCTCCTTTTCCAAAGGTGAAACGGTAAGAAAACAAGATCCAAACTATTCGAGATCTCGGGGAGCGATCGGTTGCTGGCAATCAGATTCACGTGATCTGGGTGACGCTTGGGAGTGTGATCGTCACGGTTGTCCCCTCATCTTCTTTGCTTGAAATATGGATGCTTCCACTGTGGCGCTTTATCATCCGCTCTGTCAGGGACAAACCCACACCTGTTCCCGAACCCACGGCTTTTGTGGTGAAGAAGGGATTTTGTGCCTGTCTCAATACATCCG
>JAZFSW010000423.1:0-2934 GCA_036446375.1 Desulfobacterales bacterium
GCTCCCCGCAGCGACTACCGCGCGTAGCATGTCGCCGGTCGAGAGCTGGATCAGGCCATGTTTCCTCACGATCCTCTGCGCCTGGGTTCCCTTGCCCGCACCCGGCGGGCCCAAGAGAATGATGTTCACCCGCGCCTCCCCTTCAGCTTGGCCTTCTTGATAAGGCCTTCGTACTGGTGCGCGAGCAGGTGCGAATGGATCTGGCCGACCGTGTCCATGGTCACGGACACGACGATGAGCAGGCTGGTGCCGCCGAAGTAGAACGGCACGTTGAAGCGGGAGATCAGGATCTCGGGCAGCAGGCAGACCACCGCCAAATAGAGTGCGCCCACGGTGGTCAGGCGCAACAAGATGAACCTCAGATGCTCCTCGGTGTTTTTGCCTGGCCGAACGCCCGGGATGAAGCCGCCACGCAATCGGTTGCAAGAATAATATTGATGCCCTCTGGATCTCTATTGCCCATTACTGATTATTTCCTTTCGTTAGCGGTCCCATAGAAAGTCCGAAAGACCGTCACTCCCGCGAAGGCGGGAGTCCAGAACCTATTGAAAACACTGGATGAGCGCTACGGTTAGCGCTACGGTTAGCGCTACGGTTAGCGCTACGGTTAGCGCTACGGTTAGCGCTACGCTTCACTGCGTGTCACTGCGTGTCACTTCGTGTCACTGCGTGTCACTTCGTGTCCCGCCTTCGCGGGAATGACAGAAGATGATGGTGTCTGACTTTTTACGAGTTCATCTTCATTCATTCAACGCTTTCCGATATCGACAGTTCCCGATTCCGTAGGAGCCGGATCTTTCACATCACTCTCGGTTTCGAAATATTCAATCCGCTGACAGAGATAATCCACACTGGACCGTTGTTCCAGGAATTCGGCAAAGTGCTGATACGCTTGGCTGGTAAGTATTGCGGATACAAACGGCTGGAAGAAATACATGACTTGAGAACCAATATGATTCAGGGGGCGAAAGGATTCCAGAAATATCAGCGCGGGGGTTGTCATGTGACGCCTCGCTACTTCCCGGCAGATCCTGTCTACCACTGCCTTCTGAGCATCCGTTGGCGCGCCGTCGTTGGGTGCCTCGATGGCGAATGCTTTTTTCAGCCATTCCTTCACGGCTTGTTTGCCTCCATTTCATATTCAATTCGATCAATGGCCTCGGTCCGGTCCTCGTTGAAATACAAGTGCATGCCCCGATAGGCGTCCACCCGTGCGGGGGTTGACCGGGTTGACAGATAGCCCCCATTCTCATCATGGGTGAAACGCCGGACATATTGCCAGTCAAAGTGTTTCTTCCCCATGAAATAGTGTGCGGTTATGCCCTTGCTGTCAATTTCAAATCGACTCGGGAAGAAAAAGCGCTGCAGGGCCATAATCAAGACGAGTGCCGAGAAAATACTCCCCAGCAACGTATGGGACAATCGGTATACCAGAATGGCCATGGCAGAAATCACAACGATGGCGATAACCGTTTCCGTTTGCTTCCGGCGCGCAGGGTGCGCTTGCCACAGAAACAGGTCTTCAGGTTGCGGATCGTTGTCAATATCGGAACCGGTCATTTTCATGTAGGGGCAGATACCATATACATAGGGCCATGCGCAAACAAATAGGGATGTTCCGGGCACTTTCTCTGCTGCCAGAATGGCCCCCGGGATCCTGTGGATCCGGACCAGCATACGGCAACGGGGGTCGTATCATCATAACCATCTTATATTATATGACATAATATCGATATAGAAGAGGGGTCTGCATCCCCATCCGGAAACGTCCCATCAAAACATGTTGCACTTGAAGATCCTTTTATATATGGAGAAATGCATTCTCGATTCGTATCGACCCCTTGAACCCTCTGGATCATTCAGCTCTTTTGAGGATGATCCAACAAACCAACCACAGGCACAGCAATGAAGCCAAACGCATCTACGCAGATGGTGCTCGATTGGCTGGATCACAATCAATCTCGATTCGTTGAAATGGCCGATCAGATCTGGCGCACCCCTGAACTGGGGTGGAAAGAATTCAAAGCGTCTCGCCTCCAGGCCGATTACTTGGAAAACGAGGGGTTTTCAATCACCTGGGATATCGCGGATATCAATACGGCTTTTGTGGCGGAATGGGGAGAAGGGAAACCTATCCTCGGTTTCATCGGAGAGTATGATTCCCTGCCGGGATTATCCCAGAAGAATCAACCTGCAAATGAAGCGATTGCTGATGGCGGGCCTGGACATGGGTGCGGGCACAATCTGCTGGGTACCGGTGCCGTGGCATCGGCTGTCGCCGTGCAGAAATGGCTCCAGTCAGACGGCGCATCCGGAACGGTCCGCTATTCCGGAACGGTCCGCTACTATGGTTGCCCCGCAGAAGAAGTCGGCGGCGGGAAGGTGTTTATGGCCCGTGCGGGTGCTTTTGACGATCTGGACGCTGCCCTGAACTTTCATCCCGGCAGTATGAATACGCCCGCAAAGGGGGGCGCAGTAGGGGTGAATGCGATATACTACCGGTTTTCCGGCAGGTCTGCGCATGCGGGGGGCGCTCCCCATAAAGGGCGCTCTGCCCTGGATGCGGTTGAACTGATGAATGTCGGGGTCAACTATCTTCGTGAGCACGTCAAAGATGATGTACGCATCCATTACATCATCACCGACGGGGGTAAGGCGCCCAATATTGTTCCGGAAGAGGCGGAAGTGTATTACTTCATCCGAGCCGCGAAGCCCGATTATCTTGCCGAGGTGATCCAGCGGGTCCACAAGGTGGCCGAAGGTGCGGCACTGATGACTGAAACCACTTTTGAGACACGTTTTGACGATGGATACTCGGCGTTGCTCAGCAACCATTACCTGGCAGATATGCAGTATCAGGCCATGGAACTGCTTGATGGGATCACATACACAAAGGAAGAAATTGACTTTGCCCAGGCGATTAATGATACATAC
>JAZFSW010000424.1:0-5079 GCA_036446375.1 Desulfobacterales bacterium
ATTTCTCACGAACCGCTTTGTCCGCCTGCATCTCATGGGGAGCAAGAGGCCTTTCTTGCTTGCTGCTGCATCCGTGCAAAGCGAGGGCAAGGCCCAGAATAATCGTAGTGGCTATCATTTTTCCGTTCATGGTGCTCCTCAACTGAACAGCGAATATCGAATACTGAACAAGAAACCGCAGAATTATGAAGGGCTTAACCATCAACCTTCGACATTTCTTGTTCGATATTCTGCGGTTCAAATATGCAAAGACTCCTTAGGCCAGCGGCATTGATACCAGAGATATAAAATGATGCACCGGATTAGTACAAAAAGCACTTAACATCCAACAGAGAGCGCTTCAGGGGCATCACTTCCTGATATAGATCGTATTGCCGGGTCGACATTCGAGTGTTTCGGCCGCATTGGCGAAGCTGCGGGCGATTTTCAGAGCATTGCCATCTCGGGCATCAAAGTAGGCGATCCAATCGCCCCGGGGAACATCCCCGTAATCGGCACCCAGCTTGACCGGGAATTCTTTCTCTCCGAAACCTACAGTGAACATATCACCTTTTCTCACCCCCAGTCGATCCAGATCCGATGCTACAAACAGGGTGTAAATATTCCCATAGGCAGGGCTGAATCCAGTTACCATTGCAGAGGCCCGGTTCTCTCTAAAGATCGCGACGGATCCTCTGCCGCCCTTGTCGACGAGAAATTCTCTGGTGAATTGTATCGGTTTGCTCTCGGAATAGGCGATGATTTCCCTGAATGCCAATAGGGTCTCATCATCATTCACATTTCCGTGCCCATCGCGCTTGACGACCCAGAGGCCCGGTCTGGTGGCTTCCTTATCCAGTTTTTCCATATATTCCCTTACCCGGGGCGCTTCGTTTTGATTGGCGAAAAAGAGCAATGGGATCAGGGGCTTGTGGGTTACCTTGACCTTCAGCTGTGGTATGCCAACGGCAGGCCATTCACATAAAATGCCATCGGCCCAATCGGGTCGGTTCTCTGCTATCCACAGAACGATGGCACCACCCATTGACGACCCTTTCACAATGATCTTTTCCGGCTTACCATATTTCCCGATGACATAGTCGCGCAGGTAGCCCAGATCGGTGATCGCATCGTCTATGATGATCCCGTTTCTTCTATAGCTTGTAGAGGCCACCAACCACCCTTCATTCAACAGGGTTTTGAAAAACATGGAATCATAAGGAAAATCGGCATGTAATGCTTCTCTTTCAGACCGATGCCCATGGGCGAGAATCAACAGGTTCTTGTTCCAATTCGTCGGCGAGGCAATCAGTATCTTGGATCCCTTCAATTCTGCCCGATGGAGATTGGTGTCCTGATCCCCGGCAATGCTGCTTGGGGGCAACCATAGACTCAATAGGACGGCAATAAGGATCTTTTTCATCTCAGAATTCTCCTGTTTTCCAGATCGGATCTTATGTCGTTTGCGGCTATCCGACGTTGCCTCTAAAACGCTATACATAAAGCCTTGGGCGGTGAAAAATCAAGTTCTTTCGCTCTTCACGTCCTCAATCTTTACACCGGCTGGGGTATCTCGGGATCAAACCACTTGAGGATGCGATCATTTTCTTCACGTGGATACGTATGGGATAGATCGTCTATGGGTCGGAATGTGATGTCTGCGCCGGCATTTTCCAGAGACTCGGTGCCGTTCTGGGCCAGATACAGCGGAAACATCTGATCCCACGCACCGTGAACCCAGTATATCCGTCTTCCTTTGACATAGGTTGTGTTATCGGAGGGGAGCACGCAGGCTACCGGCGCAAAGGCGGTAAAGGGGGTGCGCTCCTGAAGGCTGCACGCCAATGCAAAGGTGCCCCCGTCCGACAGACCGGTAAGCAGGATGCGATCCATATCGAAATTGTAGTGTCTTTCCATGAAATCGAGAACTGAAAACAGCCTTTCGCCGTCTATTTCGGGGTTGGTAAGGGACCATGTCCTACCCACGGCGGTTGGGGACAGAAGAATAAAACCCCTGCTTCTCGCCTCCCGAAGCCATGTCCAGATATGATCCCTGCCATGGCCGGATCCGCCATGAAGGGAGACGACCAGCGGCCACTTTCTATCGTCACGGTAGGATTCGGGTACATAATAGGAAAAAGCCCCTCTCGCGTAATTGTCCCCTTCGGCACCGATGTGATTCAACCCGACAGGGGCTCCTTTCGGGGCCTGTGGATTGGGCGTTTCATCCCCGTACGGCTGGGTGGCTTCCAGAAAGAGTTGGTCGATATGGGAGGCAATATGCCGGAAGGGATACAGCGCTTCCTGGGTCCGGGAGAGTCTTCCCGAGGCCCTCATCACATGAGAGATGGTATCCTGTGAATCGGCCTTCAAAGCGGCGATTATCGAATCGAGGCTATCGAGAATACCTCGACTGGATTCGATGACGATTTCCAGCGGCTCAAGCAATGGATCCGGCACCACCATTTCCTGAAGGACAATCTTGGTCTTTCCCAGAGAAGATCTCAACTGTTGCAGATGGTTAATCTGTATGGACCCTTCCGGCGGATAGAACCGGCGTTGAAAGGCACCGATACCTTCTATTGCATTCTTCAGCTCCAGGCAGCACGCGTCAAATTGCCGATAAAGAGGATCGGTGCTGTCATGGTATTCAGAACTCATCGTGTATCCTCACTTTCCACCCCTTGATGGGCCGCACAGCGTGACCGGATGCGAACCATCAGGAACAGCAATTGTCTTACACAGGACCCGAGTATGATTAAAGAAAAGGCCTGTGTCAAGGGCAAACAGGAAGCTGACAGGGGCCGTTTTCAAGAGCGAAATCGGCCATTGACAGCTCTATTCAGGTATGCGATTATTTTTCGCGATTGTTCTGGCGGCAGGCAGGACGTGTCTTATCGAAGCGCACCCATCCCGGGATCAAAAACACCTGTTTGGACCCTCCGGTGCAAAAACCACTTGTGCTGTTTGACAAATGTCTCTAAGGTGAGTGCTTTGCTGGATCTAAGACCCCCGCTTGTTACAGATTCGTCGGGGGGTATCGACAACCCCGACATTGAGTGTAACGTACCGAAACAAAACGATTTTAGAATTGTTCTTGAGGCAATGAAGGTAGATCTACTAATCTAAAGAGGAACAGGAGGTAGAAAATGGCGCTCAGTTTAGAAACAGAAATAAGTGAGAATCTCGGGATTGAATATCCGGTATTTGCCTTCAACCATTGCCGCGATGTGATCGCTGCAGTATCCAATGGCGGCGGGATCGGTGTTTTGGGGGCCACAGGATTAAGCCCCGAAGGTATACTTGCTGAAGGCACTTGGTTACGCAAACACACGGACAAACCTTTTGGCATGGATATACTCTTGCCGGCAAAGGCTCCTGGTACGGGCACCAAACAGGACCTACTGGACGCTATCCCTAAAGAAAACATCGAATTCATGAGCAAACTGAGGGAGGAATTGGACCTGCCAAAGGCAACAGCACCACAATCGACCAACCCGAATGTTATGGACCTCGGTGTCGGGGGTACCACGGCATCACAGATGGAGCAGGTCGATGCGATCTGTGAGGTGAAACCGGCCGTTTTTGCCGGTGGACTGGGAATGAGCGCGGAGGTTGTGGAAAGATGCCATTCAGCGGGGATCAAAGTCATCAGCCTGGTCGGCAATGTAAGGCAGGCCAAGAAGGTGGCAGCCTGGGGGGTCGATTTTATTGTTGCCCAGGGTACGGAAGCCGGAGGACACACCGGGAGAATAGGCACCCTTGCTCTGGTACCGGTGGTGGTTGATGCGGTCAAGCCCATTCCGGTGATCGCAGCCGGTGGTATCGGCGGTGGCAGAGGACTTGCCGCTTCTCTGGCACTTGGGGCAGGAGGCGTTTGGACAGGTACCATATGGCTGATGGCCCATGAAAATCCCCTGGCGGATTTTATAAAAGAGCGGATGCTTGCAGCAACCGAGGAAGATGCGGTCATTACCCGGGCGCATACCGGGAAGACCGCTCGTAGTCTTAACACGAAGTTTATTGAATACTGGCAGCAAGCCGGCGCACCGGAACCGGTCAATGCGCCTTTCCAAGGCATGTATCTGCCGGTGCCTTGGGGTGTCAGCACCGAAGATCCGAGTCGATTCTGGGAAGAACGCGGCTTACAGGAATGGATCGGTACCCCTGCCGGCCAGGTGATGGCACAGATGAAAGAACGCAAGGGAGCGAAACAGATCCTGTTTGATATGGTATCAGAAGCCATGGATATCATCGAAGACTGATGCCGTCGTAGAAAGTCTCCATCTACTGCGTTATAGCGTTTGGCCAGACGTTCGACATACGAGTTGTATGCCTTCACGCCTGGCCAACCCCTATGCCTTGTATATGAAGATTTCTACTTAGTCATCGGGTGTATTTTTACGAGGCTATAGAGACGGTGTTCTGGATATGGGAATATCGAATCTCGAACAAGGAATCTTGAATATCGAAGTAAGGGGTCACTAGGTTCCATCATTCTGGCATGCGTGGCATACCTTACTTCGACATTCCGCGGCTTTGCAGATCGCTTCTCGGATTCCACTGGACATTCACGACCATCAGATCGGAAATCCGGAGCAAGTATACTGAATGAAGGAATACGCGCTGTGAATATCATCGTTTGTTGTAAGCAGATACTGGACCCTGAGGCACCGCCGGCAAGTTTCGGTATTGATGCCTCGGCCAATGAGGTGATTCCGCCACCGGATATGTCACCGGTTATCAGTCCCTTTGATGAGCAGGCGCTGGAGGCAGCCCTGAGGATTAAGGATGACCAGGAGGCCAGAATCACCGTCATCACCCAGGGTGTGGGTTTATTGCCGCCGGTAGTTAAGAAGGCGCTGGCTCTGGGGGCGGATGAACTGATCCTTCTGGAAGATGAAGCGTTTGATGGGGGCGACAGCTGGTCAACGGCCTATGCGCTGGCAATGGCTATCAAGAAAGTCGGGGACGTTGATCTTGTTCTTTGCGGCCGACAGGCTGCTGACTGGGATAACGGACAAGTGGCCGCAGGAATCACGGAGATTCTGGGCCTTCCCTGCGTTACCCTGGTTAAAAAGATCGACATTACGGATCGCA
>JAZFSW010000425.1:0-5524 GCA_036446375.1 Desulfobacterales bacterium
GATTTGCCTGTGTGGTTGAGAAAGGTGTTGTTTACCGTGTTGATGAAGAATTGGGACGTAGCAGAATGGGGTGAATTGGTTCGGGCCATTGCCACTGTACCCGGTCTATTCTTAAGCCCGTTGTCTGCTTCGTTGACAATCGGATCCCGTGTGGGTTTCTTTTCCATGTTTTCTGTCAGGCCACCGGTTTGAATCATAAACCCCTTCATTACCCGGTGAAAGATCGTACCGGTATAGGCACCGCTTTCAGCATATGAAAGGAAATTGGCCACCGTTTTTGGCGCCGCTTTCCTGTCAAGCTCCAGCGTGATATTGCCAAGGGTGGTTTCTATACGCACGCGCGGTGTCATGTCATCGGCCTGGGATAATTGAGGCAGCCATAGCAATGCGAGAAGGGTAATCAATAGTGTTCTTTTCAATGTAGACCTCCTTGTTTCAATTGTGGGAAAATCAGTATTTTGGGTGGACGAATATTGCAAAATCCGGAACGCGTGTCAATCATTTATGGTTCTTATGGATCCAGCACCCAAGGAGATATGCATTCACGTTGGTATTAGGCTGCATAGAAGGATGCTGAGCTGGCGACTTCGGTTTTCACAATGCAGGAGCCCTCACCGTATTCTGGCAGCTTGGAAGGCATCGGCTTTTTCGTTGACAAAGGGTAGGGCGCTTGTTAAGGATTTCTATCCTTGTAAGCGCAAAGATTGTGTGGCCCGGTGATTCGCCGGGTGCTATCCCTTGCGCGACGTGCCCGAATCGGCACATCCAACCCAATACTAAAGGAGGTCATTATGTCAGTGGCCGGAACGTTCAAACTCACCATGAATACCCCGATGGGAACGCAAACACCGACGCTTATCATCAATGAAGAAAGTGGCGCTGTCAGTGGCAGCATGGCCGGCCCGATGGGCACCACCGAATTTAGTGGCGGCACGGTAGATGGGAGCAGCGCGAGCTGGGATATGACCCTCGAGGCAATGGGCCAGCAAATCAAGTTGAGCTGTAACTGCGAGGTAGATGGAGACAGCATCAGCGGCAAGATGTCCTCACCCATGGGCGGCGCAGATTTTACCGGCCAAAGAGAAGGCTAGCCTCAACCTTTTGCCATCGCAGTCAACGCAATGACTGCGATGGCATCTCCCCCTCCTTCCAAGGCATCCCACCAGCCAATCACATCACGCAGTGGCATACCAACATCAAGCTCGTAGAGCCCTACATCTGTGAGAGAAAAATTGCCACAAAGGTATCAGCCTTCGCATGAAGCTTCGGCCGACAGGCAAAGACACCAAGAAGAGCATGTTCTGATTACTTACCTCAACTTTCGGGATTCATATCGCCGCGAAATGCATGATTTGCTGACACTGTGCAAGCTCACCCTTAAGGATACCTAACATCAGCGCAGGGCAAGGTCCTAAATACCGCTTTGGGATATAGATTGTCGGTGCTTTTGCGCAGTGGTGCGTGTTGAGAAATGCCTCGAGGGCGCTGATGCAAAAGCACCACGTATACTAGAGGGCTCAGACAGTGCACATCGCCATCAAATCACACATTTCACTACTCTATGGCGAAACCCGAGAGTTGAGTTACCTATCTTATTTCTTTGTGCCTTCGTTTCGAAGACTGGTCGAGACCTTGCTGGTCAGTCTGATTACTGTGAAACGGGCCTCCCTTTGTGCCTTCAGCTTACATTCGGGGCATGACCTTTATATCTTCGGGCTTCTTGTGGGACATGGTACCATTGCCTGCTGCCCACCCCCCTTTGCATTCGTGACAAACAGGTTTATCGTTGGCTGCGTTCTTGCCACAGGGGCACCCACCCATCATGATCGCACATTGGTTGCACGACTTTTTCAGGCAACAGACATATTTGCCGGCCTTGACCAGTTTGGCCTTTTCTACCATTACCTGATCGACGGCGCTTTTCATCTCCTTTGAGCGCATGTCCTTCATCTGGGCATCGATCCCCAAGGCTACGGTAAACACGAATACCAGACCCAGCAAAACAGCGATTGTACGTTTCATTGGCGTGCCTCCTTGTTCCATTAAGTAAGGTTAGTAAAGAATCAGAAAGGTGGAAATGGTAGATCTAGACAGCTTCTGCCGATGGCCACTGAAGCGGCGTAGGTTGGCAGATGAACCGGCGACAATGAGATGACTCTTGTGCGCATCGGCATCTTTCCATGGCCCATATCTGATTTCTTGCCTATCATATGGCGGAAGCGGAGACAATAGGGTGTATCATGTATTTTGAGCGCAGGTATCCTGTATCGGACATCCTCATTCCAGGTCCTGTCAGCGCTTCAGTGCCAGCAGTGGGCCAGAATGGTGAGGATGGCGGGGGCTCTGCCGGTTCCGGTGGGCCGCCATCAGGACAGCATCCACCGATGCTGGACAGCATTCAGACAAGCGTGCTATAAAATCACATATCTTGCATCTAATGCTCAAGTACGCATCATTATTCTATCCTGGCCCATCATGCTGGTCGTGACGGCCAACAGGCCGATCGGAGGACACTCATGAAAATACTATTCATTGCATCCAATCGTCTCAAACGCGTGATGCCGCCGATGCCGCTCGGATTGGCCAGTATCATCGCTACCATCGATGAATCCCGGCATGAGATCCGGGTGCTGGACTTGATGTTTTCCGAGCAGCCCGAGGCGGAGTTGAAGGCGGTGCTGACCGACTTTGCACCGGATCTTATCGCGATATCCGTGAGAAATATTGACAATCAGAGTTATCTTCATACCGAGTATCTGCTTCCGGGAATTAAGACCCTTATCCAGCACTGTCAGGATTTGTCAGATGCCACACTCGTTATCGGTGGTCCGGCATTTACGGTAAGTCCGAAGGCGATCTTTGCCTATCTGAAACCTGATTTTGGCATTGCCGGTGAAGCAGAGCTTGCTTTCCCCGTGCTGGTGGATCGAATTGAAGGAGAAGCGGATTGTACCGATTTGCCCGGACTGGTATGGCAGGAACCCGATGGGGTGAAGATGAACCCACCCGAATTCATCGAAGATCTCGATTCGCTTCCTATACCGCGCCGAGACTTGTTTGACAACCAGCGGTATGCTGCGGAACGGTCCTTTGGAAACATCGTTATCAAGCAGGGGTGTTCTTTCAGGTGTCTGTATTGTGACAGCCCCCATACCATGGGGTCTCGCTGGCGAAAGAAGTCACCGGAGAAGGTGGTTGATGAATTAGAAATAATGCAGAAAGAAAATGGCATTCAAATGGCATTTTTCACCGATGCGATTTTCAACACCCCCCTGGACTATGCCGAAGCGGTATGCCATGCGATTATTGACAGAGGCGTGAAGATGGGATGGATGACAACGATACATCCTGCCCATGTCAGCAGGGAATTTGCTGAACTCATGCGCGATGCGGGTTGCGTGGGCCTCTCCCTTGCCAGCGATTCATGCTCCGAAAAGATGCTGAAGAATCTGCGTAAGGACATCACCAAAGAGGACTTGCTTAGTGCCTCCGAGCTTCTGGAAGAGATGGACATCAATTACATACTCTCTTTTCTTATTGGTGGCCCCGGAGAGGACAGGGAAACGGTCGACGAGACGATCGATTTCGTGAGTCAGCGGAGCCCGCTGCTTGCTGATTTTTGTGTAGGTATCCGAATCATGCCCCATACCGCATTGTTTGATATTGCCGTTGAAGAAGGCGTTGTCGCGCCTGACGATCCTCTGATGGAGCCGAAATTCTACGTCAGTTCTCTCATAGAGGATTGGATTGTAGATCATCTCAAAGCGGCTTGTGTCGGTCATGAGAACTGGTCGGTTTCCCATGAGGTGTGAAGGGGGTTCTTAAGTGAAACTACGTTGAACTGATAGGGTTCAGAGTTCAGAGTTCAGGGTTCAGTGTTCGTGATCTACCCCTCCTGCCAATTCATTCACCCGGAAAGTCACGAACTTGTCAGCGATATATATCTGCAGGGAAGCAGTATCTTCCTTCAGTTGGCTGAGCAGAGCTTTGGTTGTGTCGCTGCCGATGGCACGAGCGGTCCAGGCGGCAAGGCCCCGGCAGTCAGCATCAGCGGAAGTGAGGAAAGGCAGAAGCAATGACGCCCCTTCTTCTACCTGATGGGGCCAGACATGGGCGAGTCGTCCCAGGGCCCATAGCACGCCTTTCTGCAGGGATTCATTTTCAATATAATTGTCCCCCTCGTTGATATAGGAAACGAGTATTGAGGCATATTCATCGGCCAGACCTTCGTGGTTGGCCATGATTTCCCCCATGGCTTCAGCCGATCCCCACCCGATGCCGCCGGATTCGCTGTTCAGGTTCCACATCAGCCGGCGCATGACCTCGCGGGCCGAGGTCATGTCGTTATCGGCAAGGGCTGATACGACCGCACCGAGGCCGGTCACGGCGCGCCATTTGATCGGTTGCTCATTGCTATGTAGGAATCGGATGAGTGGATTGATGACCCGGCGGGGCGGAAGACGACAGAGGGTTCCTGACGCCTGGTTTGCATCGGGGTCCTGCAATAGCTCTCCTACTACATCCCTCAATTGTCTGCCGCCT
Source organism: Desulfobacterales bacterium (assembly GCA_036446375.1). Taxonomy (GTDB): domain Bacteria; phylum Desulfobacterota; class Desulfobacteria; order Desulfobacterales; family JAZFSW01; genus JAZFSW01. Next base: position 4,543 of record JAZFSW010000425.1, read on the forward strand.
ATTCTCGTAGCATCCATCTATGACACTATCCTGGGTATGGTATCGTTACCGACGCTTTGGGAGGATCTTATCTTTCGGGTGGGAACACCGGCTTCTTGCCGGCTGCCTCTTCCTGCTTCCTGATGAAGTCTTCTGTCAAATGATGTGCTTCATCGTCTGTGAATTGTTTCGAGGGATGTTTGTAGAAATATGCGGATGGCCCTTCGAGGATTCCCCCCAGACCATTGTCCAGGGCAAGCTTGGCACAACGGATCGCATCGATTGCGACACCGGCTGAGTTGGGTGAGTCCTCCACGGACAACCGCAACTCCAGATTCATTGGTACCTGACCGAACAACCTGCCCTCCATTCGGATGAAGCAGACCTTGTTGTCTTTCTGCCAGGACACATAGTCGCTGGGTCCGATGTGGATGTTTTCATCGCTTAGCCGATGTGCCGCTACAGATTGAACCGCTTCGGTCTTGGATATCTTCTTTGATGTCAGCCGTTGACGATCCAGCATATTCAGGAAATCCGTGTTTCCGCCGGTATTTAGCTGATAGGTCTTGTCCAGTTTGACCCCTCGCTTCCCAAACAGGTCTGTCAGGGCGCGATGGGTGATGGTTGCTCCGATCTGAGCCTTGATGTCGTCACCGAGAATCGGAAGATGCTTCTCCCGGAACCGTTCCGACCATACCGGGTCGCTTGCGATAAACACCGGTATATTGTTGATAAAGGCTACCCCTGCTTCCAGTGCACAGTCCGCATAAAAGAGGCTGGCTTCTTCCGATCCCACCGGCAGGTAGTTCAGTAAAATCTGGGCACCGGAATCCTTGAGGATACCGATTATCGCTTGTTTGTCCGGTTCCGGGTGGCTGGCCAAAACAAAGGTGTTCTTTTCGTCGTACTGCTGCATGTGATCCGCATAGCCATCCAGAATTGGCGCCATATCGACGGTGACACCGGCCGGGGGAAGGTTGTCACAAAAGATCGTTGTGCAATT
>JAZFSW010000426.1:0-7324 GCA_036446375.1 Desulfobacterales bacterium
GAACGCAGGTACGTTCTTGGGCGATAGACAAATCGGAGTCGGATAATAGACAAATCAGGAATCCGGGTCAATACAAAAGGGGGATCAGGCTATTTATTGTACGCCAGAGCGCCCTTGAGAGAAAGATCTTCCACATGGTGACAGGAGACAAAATGGCCCGTCGACACTTCTCTGAATCCCGGCATTTCGCTCTTGCAGCGTTCGGTATCCGCGTAACGACAGCGTGGGTGAAACTTACAGCCTGAGGGGGGCCGGGTTGGATTGGGCGGCTCTCCTTCAAGCAAAACCGGCTGCATCGAGATTTCCGGATCATCGGGCGGAATCGCTGATATGAGCGCCTCAGTGTACGGATGCTTCGGTGTATGGTAAAGTGCTTTCGTCGTGGCCATCTCAATGATACTGCCCAGATACATGACAGCCACTCGGTCACAGGCGTATGCAACGGTACTCAGATCGTGGGCGATAAAGAGGTACGTAAGATCCAGCTCCTGCTGCAAATCTTTGAGCAGGTTGAGTATCTGCGCCTGAATCGAAACATCCAGCGCCGAAACCGGTTCGTCACAAACGATAAACTCCGGGTGCATCACCAGCGCTTTGGCAATGGCAATCCGTTGTCGTTGCCCGCCACTGAAAGCATGGGGATAGCGACTGAGCTGTCTGATATTAAGCCCGCATAACCGGGCGATATCGACGACCTTTTCATCCATTTCCCTGCCAAGGGCGAGACGGTTTGCGATAAGGGGCTCACCGATGATCTCCTTCACGGTCATTCGAGAATTCAGCGATGCATATGGGTCCTGGAAAATCATCTGCATGTGCCGCCATTGCCGGCGCAATTGCTTGCGGCTTAGGGCGACAATGTCTGTCAGATCATCTCCATTTCTGAATAGAATCTGACCCCCACTGGGTTCGATCAAACGGAGCATCCCCCGACCGAGGGTTGTTTTTCCTGACCCGCTTTCTCCCACAAGTCCAAGCGCCTCCCCCTTACCGATCTTGAGGCTTACCCCAGCCACCGCCCGCAAAAAGGACTTTCGTCTGGAAAACAGGTTAGCCCGACGTAGCGGGAAGTCGATTGTTAGATCTTCAATTTCGATTAGCGTTTTCATGTGTACAGATGACAGGCCGCCCAGTGGTTCCCGGTGACCTGTTTAAGCTCCGGGAAAGCAGCGTCACATATCCCGGGCATAGCAGAAAGACATCGGGGATGAAATCCACAGCCGGATGGGCGGCTAAATATGCTTGGAACCGTTCCCCTGATGGGTTCCAGACGCTTACGCGCTCCCAGATCACCGATTCGTGGAATAGCGGCAAGCAGGTTCACGGTATACGGATGTTTCGGGGTCTTAAAGATCGCTTTCGTAGGTCCCTGTTCAATAATCTTGCCGATATACATAATTGCCACCTCATCGGCTATCTGTCCCACGACACCCAAGTTATGGGATATGTAAATAATCGAAGAACCGGTCGCTTGCTGCATGTCACCCATAAGTCTAATGATCTGTGCCTGAATGGTAACATCAAGGGCTGTGGTCGGTTCGTCAGCGATCAGGAGCAACGGATTGCAGGAGAGGGCCTTGGCGATCATGGCACGCTGGCGCATTCCCCCGGAAAATTCGTGGGGATAGCTATCGATGGCGTGCTCAGCGTCCCCGATGCCGACCCTCGCCAAGAAATCGATCGCCATCGCACGGGCCTCTTCCTTGGTGGCGTTAAGATGGAGCTGTATGACCTCCATGATCTGATACCCGATGGTATGCAGGGGTGAAAAGGAACTCATGGGTTCCTGGAATATCATGGAGACCGTTCCACCACGGATGCTCTGAATGTCCCTGCCTCTGGGTTTGAGGGTGGCAATATCGATCGCGCCATCACCGTTTTTCCCGTAAAACAGGATCGTACCGTCCACAAGGGTGAGTTCTTTTGGCAAAAGACGTAGGAGAGACAGCGCCGTAACACTCTTTCCGCAACCGCTTTCGCCTACCAGGCCCAGCACCTTGCCGGGTTCAAGACTCAAGTCCACGCCGTCGACGATGGAGATGGAGCTCTCGTCTGTTTTCAGCGCAATCTTCAGGTTCTTGACCTCTAGTAACATGCGTTCCGCCATTGCGATTTGTCGCCTAATCCGGATAAACCGGAGAGAATAGCCACAAAGGCTCTAAGACACAAAGAATAGCCCCTACTGCAATTCAGCTTCGTGCCTTGGTGCCTTCGTGGCAAGAGTTATACTCTCAGGTAAATCCTTCGCAAACATGATGTGATTCCAATATACAGCTACTAAACTGAAAAAGGATCGGCCGCATCGCGCAGGCCATCCCCCATGAAGTTGAAAGCAAGTCCGGCAATAATGACAAACAGCCCCGATATGAGCAGCCAGGGCATTTCCATAAAGGTGCGAATATTCTGAGCAGAATAAAGGAGTACGCCCCAGCTCACAATGGGCTCGCGAAGTCCCAGTCCGAGAAAGCTCAGGGATGTCTCGGCCAGAATGATGTATGGGAAAGAAACGGAAAGATCCACAATCAGATAGCTCATAAAAGACGGCAGCATGTGTCGACCGATAATTCTCGCGCCGCTGCACCCTGACAAACGGGCGGAAAGAATGAAGTCCTCCTCCCTCAAGGAAAGCAGCTTGCTGCGTACCCTCCTCGCCAAGTGGGTCCACCCGATGGAAGCAAGGATAACGGTAACCGCCAGGTAAACCTTTAGGGCTGACCAATCGCGAGGCAGCGCGGCAGCCAAGGCCAGCCACAGGGGAAGCGTCGGGATCGACCGGATAAACTCTATCAAGCGCATGATGATTTCGTCCACGATGCCGCCGAAATAACCGGCAATACCACCCATGAGAACCCCCATGGTAAATGCGAGAAATACGCCGATGGCTCCCACCGAAAGCGATGTGCGGGTGGCATACATAAGGCGCGAGAACACATCCCGCCCCAGTTGATCCGTGCCGAAGAGATTCACGTAGCCTTGTTCAGCACCAAAAAGATGCACGTTGGTCTCGAACAATCCCCAGAACCGGTAGGTTTCTCCCCGGGTAAAAAACCGCAGCGGAATCGTTGTGTCGGTGTCTACCACAGCGCGTAACCTGTAGGTAACCGGGTCACGTTTGTTGATCCGTTCGTAGACAAACGGCCGAAGGTGAAAATTCCCGTCCTTGTCGAATAGGTGAACCCCCATGGGTGGACCCTGGAGATAGCGGGCATTACGTGTATGGGATCCGTAGGGAGCAAAGAATTCGGCAAAAAGAGAAATGATTAGAAATATACCGATCACGACGGTACCGGACATCGCCATGACGTGTTTTCGATACCGCCACCACATCAATTGCCAATGGGTGGCGATTTCCAGCCGGTGCGTGTGTGTACCATCGGTATCCGCGTGATATTCGGTCGTCATTTTAGCTGCGGCCCTCCAGACGAATGCGCGGATCCAGTACCATGAGAAGCATATCCGAAATGAACGTGCCGATGATGACCAGCGTACAGTAGATCAGGATCAAGGCGCCGGCCAGATACATGTCCTGGTTCAAGAGCGCGTTGACAAACAAGGGGCCCGTGTCCGGCAAAGACAATACGATACCCACAATGGGTGCGCCGGAAATAATGTTGGTTAGTTCCCATCCCAGGGTGGCAATGATGGGATTGAGCGCCATGCGGACAGGATATTTCATCAGCATGCGAAACTCGGGGACGCCGCCGGCACGAGCAGCCGTGACATACATTTTGTTGAGTTCATCCAGAAGAGAGGCACGCATGGTGCGCAGCTGGAAAGCCGTTCCGGCCGTGCCAAGGACAACGACAGGCACCCAGAGATGCATAAGCATGTCTCCAAATCTGGCCCAGGTCCATGCAGCGTCTTCGAACGCCGGTGAAAAGAGCCCGCCGACACTCATGCCAAAATGTTTTTGACCCAGGTACATCAAAATCAGTGCAAACAGGAAATTCGGGGTTGCCAGACCGATATACCCGATCACGGTGGCGGCGTGGTCGCCGACCGAATACTGCCGAACCGCAGAATAAATGCCGATGGGAACCGCAATGAGATAGGTAAACACCAGTGTGCAGAAGGCGAGCATGAGAGTGAGCGGCAGGCGCTCGGCGATCACATCGGCCACCGGCCGGTGGTGTTCCCAGGAAAATCCCAGATCCCCCCGGATCAGGTTGCCGATCCATTTTAGGTACTGTTGGTGAAAGGGTCTGTCAAGGCCAAGTCTGGCGCGCATTTCATCCAATTCTTCCTGGGTAATGATCACACCGCCCTGGGTCTTTTTGCCGGCATACGCATCCACATAGTCTCCCGGTGGAAGCTGAATAAGTATAAACGCAACACCGGATATCAAAAAGAGGGTAACCGTAGATCCAACAATTCGCCGTGCGATTAAATTAAGCAATTATCAGTCTCTCCAGGTTGCATTATTCGTAAGCACTCGAGGTTCAACGCCGCCGATTGCGTGAACAGCGACCCGTCTGATCGGGAGAGAAACGACCCGTGGTGTCAGGTGTCAGTAAAGGCTTCGAAGGTCTGTCCTGACACCTGACACCTTGGATGCGGTTTCATATAAGGGCTCTCGTTCAAGACCATCCATCCTGCCCAACTATTTGAAAAACCACTGATCCGCTCGATAGGAATAGGCATAACCATAGTTATAACTGTTAATGGCCCATCGGGGTACGTTGCCCAGTCTGTTTGAAACCACCGTTATCAGCGGCACGTTACCCAGTGTGCCGATGACAACCAGATTCTCCAGGTTGATCTTTATCAGCTCTTTACCGAGCTCCAGATACCGTCGAGATCCGGGTACAAGGGTGGCCCATTCATCCTCAATCTCCCATAGACGCTTCACCCACCGCGGTGGCTCCTCACCACTCTTTCCACTGCTGGTTTTCCAGTCCATCCAGGGAAGACCCATGATGGGCCAGTCAGATGCGTAGGGAGGTACAAAAAGCTTCAGCGTCGCAAGCAGATTCGGTTCGTAAGGCAGCATCCATTCGCTGGTGATATCCAGTATATTGGACTTCTGTTTGTCACGCATCAGCTGGGTGTTGACTTCTTTGAGAAGGACATTGATACCCACCGATCGCCAGTATTCTGCGATCAAGGCGGGAAACTCGGGAGACCAGACATATTGCAGGGTGTATTCCCAGAGAACGGTTAATCGCTTGCCATCCGGCCGTAGACGGATGCCGTCCGAACCGCGTTTCAAACCCATCTCGTCCAAGAACCGGTTGGCACGTTGGGGATCATATCCTGCCATAAATTGTCTATCCGCCTCGGCCACAAACGGCACGTTTGCCGGTAGCGCCTGCTCCGGCGTGCAAAGCCCGAGGAACAACGCCTCATTTACTTCATCACGATTAATGGCAAGGGACATGGCATAACGGAACCGCACATCGGCATAGATTTCTCCGAGCACCGGGTCTTTATGGGTCATATTGAAGATAAAGGTTGGACCGGCCATTCCGGGGGGAAGCTGCAGGGCGTAATTCCCCTTTGTTTCGTTCTCCTTCAAGATCGGAAAGATATCCAGCGGCATGTTTTGCGATTTCTGATCGACATTGCCGTTCATGATTTCAAGCGGCCACAGCTGTTTTTCGAGAAAACGTTCATGGTGCAGATCAATGTATGGCAACTGGTTGCCGGCCGTATCTATTTTGAAATAATAGGGATTGGCGACGAAGATACGGCGCTGGGTGTTGATTTCCTCTTTCATAATATGACTTTCAAGGGTCGGTACCTTCAGGCCGTAAGGACTGGAAACAATGGCGTCCTTCCATTTGTACCAATAGACGTTGAATTGGTCTACCCAATTGTCGAATCCATTCTTTTTGGCTTCATCATTGGCTTCGGCGTTGTACTTGATATGGTATTGTTCGAGAAAGTGCTTGGGTGCCCAGGGAACAAAGTAGGATCCGGCACCCCCAAAATAATAGAGCAAGCCCGTATACGGCGTCTTGAACGTGAACTTAAATGTAACCGCATCGATTTTTTCGACACGGGCGCCCAAGGATCCCCACGGTGAGGGCGTGATCCTGTGGAGCTCTTTGTTTCGGATGATATCATCCATGTAAAAAACCACATCATCGGTCGTAAAGGGTTGACCATCGGACCAACGATGACCCTTACGGAGGGTAAAGGTGATTTCGGTATAGTTATCGTTGAATTTCCACGATTTTGCCACATTGCTTACGATGGTGCGAACGTCATCACTGAATCGGACAAGGTTTGCATGACGCCAGGACATCACTTCCGATGTGCCCGACTCATAGGCGATGGATATTCCCCGGAGTTTGCCGCCGTATCGACCGATTTCATCGTAGGGCAGCACCACTAGCGGCTCCGCAGGCAAACGCTTCCCAACCGGCGGCAATTCGCCCCTCTTTACTTTTTCTGCAAACACCGGGTTTTCTTTAAGGATCAGTTTCTCACCCAGCTGTCTCTCATAGTCTTCCATTTCGAGCTGTTGAGGAAATACTGTTTTGATGCCCTTGGAATCCAGGACAGTTGCCCAGCGACCCGCCATCGCCGGCGTGCCGATGGCCAGGGTTGGGATTAGGGCCATGCATACAATGCAGACAGATTTTCTTGCGGACATCTTTGGATATGCTCTCATTATCTTTCCGTGGTCTCCTTGAGTATCGTGATTCTTTTCAGAATGTAGGAAGAAAAATAGTCTCCATATCTTCTTTGGAGTTCGGGTATTTTCCAGTCTTCTCCGGTAACGGTTCCTCGACAGCGTTTGGAGCCACACAGGCAATCCAAAGAGTAGCTGTCGGTTCGCTCCATGGCGTAGTCGTGACATAGTTCCACTCCCGGTTCTATGTCGCGCATGGCGACATAGGTAATCTGACCGTCAAACCCAACATTCGGGTCGCAGGAGTGGTTCATGAAGATCGTCATTCCTGCTATTTCCTCCTTGGTGGTGGGGCTCAGATAGAAACGATCGTGAATCTGAAGAGCGTAGTCTCCAACCGATGAGGTTATCTGAGCAAGTTGATCCGCAGTCACAATATGGCCGGCCTTCACGGCGACCACTTCACCCTCTTCAATCTCTTGGGTGGCGAAGACCCCGCGACCTTCCAACGCACCGGAGCGGACCTCTATTTTCAGAGACCTGTAGCACCTAATCTGTGACATTTCATCCCCTGGATTCCTATCAATTTCAATCCCGGACATTTGGGGCCGCCTCCCTCGGGAAATATAACGGTTCTGTAGTTTCTGTGTGGCATTCAATGTACAACATTCACACATTGTTCATATATTCGCTTTCCTTTTTGGCTAATCGAAGGAACAGATCAGAGGGATAATCAGCTCTTTCAAT
>JAZFSW010000427.1:0-4850 GCA_036446375.1 Desulfobacterales bacterium
ATCGAGACAGCCATTTCCGGCTCATCCTGGATACGCAAAATGTTTGAAGCCGGTGACAGCCTTAAGGCGATACACGGGGCCGACAACGTATATGATTTCAGTCTCGGAAACCCGAATGTCGAGCCCCCGGAAAGCTTCGCGGCGATCCTCAAAGAGACCGTAGCGGCCGCAGGCCGGCGAGACCATGGCTACCCGCCGAATGCCGGTTACCTTGATGTCCGTGAATCGATTGCGGCCCATGTTTCAACGGAACAGCAATCGGGCCTTTCCGGCCAGGAGATCATCATGACCTGCGGTGCGGCCGGTGCGCTGAATGTAATTCTAAAAGCGATTCTCGACCCGGAGGATGAAGTGATAACGCCGGCGCCGTATTTTGTTGAATATAACGCATATGCCGCCAACCATGGGGGGGTTCTCCGGTCCGTTTCAACCCATCCGGATTTCAGCCTGAATATCGATGCGATTTCGGCGGCCATTACCGGCAAGACAAAGGCCGTGCTGATCAATTCTCCCAACAACCCCACCGGGCAAGTCTATACGGCCGAATCGCTTGCAAAGCTCGGAGCGTTGTTGGACGAACGGAGCAAGGCGCTCAACCGGACAATATATCTCATATCCGATGAACCCTACCGGAAGATTGTCTACGATGGCACGCGGGTACCGAGCCTTTTTACCTGCTACAGGGAATCGCTGGTGGCAACGTCCTATTCAAAGGACCTGTCTATCCCGGGGGAGCGGATCGGCTTTTTAGCAGTGAATCCTGCGGCAACCTATCGGGAGGATCTGCTGAATGCCATGACCCTTGCCAACCGGATCCTGGGCTATGTCAATGCACCGGCGCTTATGCAGCGGGTGGTGGGAGCGCTCCAGGGGCAACAGGTGGACATCTCTGAATATGCTCGGAAAAGGGAGCTGATCTGTAAGGGCCTTGCTGCTTGCGGCTATGAATTTACACGGCCCGCAGGAGCGTTTTATCTGTTTCCCCGGACCCCGATTCCCGATGATGTGGAATTTGTCCGGCTGCTCCAGGAAAAACTGATTCTTGTCGTACCGGGAAGCGGATTCGGTGGACCGGGCCATTTCCGGATTGCTTTTTGTGTAGACGATAACACAATCAAGAATGCCATGCCCGGATTCAGGGACGTCATGGCACCATTCAAATAGAAAGGAGATAAAGATGGACATATTAAAGATCGACCATATCGGTATTGCGGTCAATGCGCTTGAAGAGGGACAACAGTTCTGGACAGATATTCTCGGTTTGCCTTCTGCGGGAACAGAAACCGTTGAAGAGCAGAAGGTAACCACCGCTTTCTTTCCGGTTGGAGAGAGCGAAGTAGAGCTATTGGTCTCAACAGACCCGGAGGGCCCCATTGCCAAGTTTATAGAAAAGAAAGGACAGGGCATGCAGCATGTTGCCTTCAGGGTGGCAGATATTGAGGCCTCCCTGGCAGAATTGAAAGAAAAGGGGGTTCGGCTGATCGACGAAACACCGAGACGCGGTGCCGGCGGCGCAAGGATAGCCTTTCTTCACCCCAAGGCAACCAACGGTGTGCTGGTTGAATTGTGCCAGCGGGACTAGACGCATAAACGAGAGGAGCAAGCAATGTCAGAACATCCGGAAAAAGACAAGTGGGTCGAACTGGCCACCAAAGAACTCAGAGGAAAACCGCTGGAATCCCTGGAAAGGAAAACCCCGGAAGGGATAACGGTTAAGCCCTTATATACCGCCGAAGATCTTGAAGAGCTCGATGCCGTGAATTCCCTTCCCGGGTTTGCACCCTATGTTCGGGGCCCGAAGGCCACGATGTATGCGGGACGGCCCTGGACGATTCGACAGTATTCCGGCTTTTCGACCGCAGCAGAATCCAACGCGTTCTATCGTCGCAATCTAGCCGCCGGACAGAAAGGACTTTCCGTTGCCTTCGATCTTGCAACCCACCGGGGATATGATTCAGATCATCCACGGGTTGTGGGCGATATTGGAAAAGCCGGTGTGGCCGTGGATTCGGTGGAAGACATGAAAGTGCTTTTTGACCAGATCCCTCTGGGCGAGATGTCTGTATCCATGACGATGAATGGTGCGGTATTGCCGATTCTGGCCGGATACATCGTTGCTGCCGAAGAGCAGGGGGTCTCACAGGAGAAACTGTCCGGCACCATACAAAATGACATTTTGAAGGAGTATCTTACCCGCAACACGTATATCTATCCCCCCCAGCCGTCGATGCGGATTGTGTCTGATATCATTGCATATTGCTCCACGCATATGCCCAAATACAATACGGTCAGCATCAGCGGCTATCATATGATGGAGGCTGGTGCCGACTCGGTTCTCCAGACCGCTTTTACCCTCGCAGATGGTGTGGAATATGTTAAGGCCGCCCTTGCCGCCGGTCTGGATATCGATGCGTTTGCCCCTCGGTTGTCGTTTTTCTTTGGTATCGGGATGAACTTCTTCATGGACATTGCCATGCTGCGAGCCGCCCGATTGCTGTGGCATGAACTGGTCAGCCAGTTCAATCCGAAGAATCCGAAATCAACGATTCTCCGGACCCACTGTCAGACATCGGGCTGGAGCCTCACCGAGCAGGACCCCTACAACAATATCATTCGAACGACACTCGAGTGTATGTCCGCAACCCTCGGGGGAACCCAGTCCCTTCATACCAATAGTTTTGACGAGGCTGTGGGCCTACCCACGGACTTTTCGGCCCGGATTGCCAGAAATACCCAGATCGTTGTCCAGGAGGAATCCCAGATCTGTAACGTTATTGATCCCCTCGGGGGATCCTATTATGTGGAATCTCTCACTGCCGGCATCGTCAATGGGGCAAAGGAGATTATTGCCGAGGTCGAAGCACTAGGCGGCATGGCCAAAGCCATCGAGTCCGGTATGCCGAAACTGCGGATAGAAGAAGCTTCAGCGAAGAAACAGGCCCGTATCGATCAGGGCAAGGATGTGATTGTCGGGGTGAATAAGTATCAAACCGAAGATGAGCCCCTTGACGATGTCCGTGAAGTTCCCAGTACGGTTCGCGATGAACAGATCGCCAGGTTAAAAGAGATTAAAGCCAATCGCGACGATGCGGCGGTACAAAAGGCCCTTGAGGCGATCACCCACTGTGCGGAGGCCGGCGGCAATCTGCTTGAGATTTGCCTGCCCGCGGTGCGGCTGCGGGCAACCGGGGGCGAGATAACCGAAGCGATGGAAAAGGTGTTCGGCCGATACGTTGCCACCACCCAGTGTATTTCCGGTGCCTATGCCTCGGAATATGGTGATTCTGAAATCATCGCGGCCTTGCGAAAACGCACGGACAATTTCCTGGAAAAACAGGGCCGGCGCCCGAGAATCCTCGTTTCCAAAATGGGTCAGGACGGTCATGACCGGGGAATGAAGGTTGTGGCCACAGCCTATGCGGATCTGGGTTTTGATGTGGACATCAGCCCCATGTTTCAGACTCCCGAAGAGTCCGCCCAGATGGCGGTGGAAAATGATGTTCATGTGGTTGGCGTCTCCAGCCTGGCAGCCGGTCACAAAACCCTGGTTCCCCAGCTTATTGAAGCCCTCGAGGTGAAAGGTGCCGGGGAGATTCTTGTGGTGGTTGGCGGCGTTATTCCGCCCCAGGATTATGACTTTCTCAATAAGGCCGGCGTCTCCGGTATCTATGGCCCGGGTACGGCGATATCCGATTCGGCAAATGATGTGTTGAACCAGCTCGAAAAGTAAAAACAATGCCCGAAGATTCACAATCCTATGTTAGCGGCGTACGCCAACAGGATAAGCGGATCCTTGCCAAGACGATCACGCTGGTGGAAAGTTCCCTGCCCGAACACCAGGAACTGGCACGCCGGATTGTCGATCAGCTTCTCCCGCATACCGGCAAGGCGATTCGCCTGGGCATAACCGGGTTTCCCGGTGCGGGGAAAAGCACCTTTGTTGAGAGCCTTGGTGTCTATCTTGTAGAAAAAGGACACCGGGTCGCTGTCTTGGCTGTTGATCCGAGTAGCCGGCGTAGCGGGGGCAGTATCCTTGCCGACAAAACCCGGATGGAAAAGCTGTCTGTGATGACCCAAGCTTTTATCCGGCCGTCTCCTGCCGGTAGTACGCTGGGTGGCGTCGCGCGAAAGACCCGGGAGACCATGCTGGTGTGTGAGGCAGCCGGCTTTGATGTGATTATTGTGGAAACCGTAGGTGTGGGTCAGTCTGAAACCGCCGTGTCCGGCATGGTGGACTTCTTTCTCGTCCTGATGATAGCCGGTGCCGGGGATGAACTCCAGGGCATTAAGAAGGGTGTTATGGAGATGGCCGATGCCGTTGCCATCAACAAGGCCGATGGGGATAACATCGATCGGGCGAATCAGACCCGAAGGGATTTTGAAAATGCGCTGCATCTGTTATCCCCCATATCCCCCACATGGACCCCGCCGGTTCTGGCATGCAGCGCCCTGGAGATGACCGGTATCGAAGACATCTGGGAGATGATCTGTTGTCATCGGGAGAAGATGACCGAAACCGGTGAAATCCGGGAAAAGCGGAAAGCTCAGGCCCTGGACTGGATGTGGGCCCTTGTTGAAGAAGGACTCCGAGATCGGTTTCACCGGCATCCTGCAATTACGGACATGCTGGCCAGGACCACCCGGGATGTGGAAAATGGGGAAACCGCACCCACCGCAGCTGCCGTCCAGCTGCTTTCTTTTCTTGACAACGATCGACAGGTATAGAACTATCTCTTCTTCTTGCCGTTGATGGTCGGCTTCCAGGGATAGCCTGGTAATATGAAAGGAAAAACACGATGGGTATTGTTGAAGATAAGATAAAGGCACTTCGGGATCGGGAGAAGGCCATC
>JAZFSW010000428.1:0-11114 GCA_036446375.1 Desulfobacterales bacterium
TCCAAAATAGCCATCGGGTCGGGGATGATTTCCGGAAAAGGATTTCTCAAGGGCACGCAAAACGCGCTTTCCTTTCTGCCTGAAGAGCATACGGACTTCATTTTTTCCGTGTTGGCTGAAGAATGGGGCTTCATCGGTTCTGCGGCTCTCCTGGTGGCCTTCGTGTTGCTGATTTCATGGGGATTGAAAACGGCCCATGAGTGCAGGGATCCTTTCGGCATCATTCTGGCCATCGGTGTTACGGCCATGATATTCTGGCAGGTGTTTATCAATATCGGAATGGCCATGGGCCTCGTGCCGGTAGTGGGTGTCCCGCTTCCGTTTATTAGCTATGGCGGATCTTCCATGGTGACAACGATGATCGGTGTCGGTATCTTGCTGAATATCGGTATGCGCCGGTTTATGGTAGAGTAAGTGCCCTGGATCGGTATGTTGCCCAATGTGGGCATAGCGCAGGCTTGCACCAGTGGTGAACAACCAGCAGTAGCGCAAACCACCCATAGTGCGTCTGTTTTGTAAGGGCTATAGAGCGTCTGGATCAGGAGAACGAATGAAAACACCAAGAAGCAAGACAAAGCCGGTATCCACCTATCTGGGAGAAGGGGTGAGTATCTCGGGAACCGTTGCATTCAAGGATACCATACGGCTGGATGGAAGGGTCAAAGGGAAGATAATCAGTGACAGCGGAACGGTGATTATTGGTGAAAAGGCTGTAGTAAACGCAGATATCACCGCTGATGTGGTTATCGTTATGGGTGAGGTCCATGGCACCATCAATGCCAAGGAGAGGATCGAAGCCTACCCCCCCGCACAGATTTCCGGTGATATCAAGGCGCCGGTGATCGCCGTAGAACCCGGGGTGGTCTTCAATGGAAATCTTGCCATGGAAGCACGGCAGACTTCCCAGAAAACACCGGCGATCGGCCGAAAGGTTTCCGGGGATTCGGGTAAGGAAAAACCAGCCGAAAAAATTACAAAAAACCTTTGACATCCTGACAACCTGAGTGCTATGGAACGCTCGTAATCTGGCCGCCGACAGGCGGTTACAGTGATGGTGGCAGGCCCTGATTCAGGTCATTCAGCCGCCGATGCAGACGTCCGGGAGACCGGGTCTGGATCAGGCAAGAAACTGCAAGGGATGGCCAGCAGATAAGGCCCATGTTGCAGCGGGCGCCGGATGTTTTGCCAATGTCATCAGCTAGAATAGTAGATACAGATAGAGCAGGCCTTCGGGCAAGTCCAGGCCAGGCTGCAAAGTGAGGTATTTGGACATGCGCTGGCGACGGCAGCAGAGAAAGCGTTCGCAGATGTGACAGACGACGACCCGGATAGACGGGTTGATGATTGCAGAAAGAAGGTGGTGGCACGTTGAAAAACATGACGATAGCACGGCGCTACGCTAAGGCGCTTCTGTTAATCAGCACAGAGGATCTAAAGACCGAAACCTATCGGGAGGAGCTCAATGGGTTTGCCGGGTTAGTCGCCAGAGAAAAAGATCTGGATGCAGCGATATCCAATCCGCTATACAATGCAGCAGAGCGCAAGAAAGTGCTGATTGCCGTCATTGAAAAGCTTAACCTTTCCGTGGTGATGGCCTCCTTTCTTCAATTACTATTCGATAAGGGAAGGATCAAGTTTCTGGACCCTATCAGTGATTTTTTCGATCAGCTTGCCGATGAGGTGAAGGGCATCACCCGTGCGAGTCTGGTGTCTGTATCGGCTCTTCCTTCCGAGACCGTTGACAAAATACGTGCATCCTTGTCGACGATGACCGGCAAGAATGTTGTTTTAGAACTCAAACAAGACCCCACACTTATCGGAGGTATTGTAACCAGAATCGGTGATCTCGTCTTAGATGGGAGTATCAAAACGCAATTACTCAATATGAAAAAATCAATTAAAAGGGGTGATCGTGTCTGATGGAAACGAGAGCTGAGGAAACAACTCAGATCATTGAAGAGGGATGGAGCGTGTCTAATGGAAATAAGAGCTGAAGAAATAAGTCAGATCATTAAAGAGCAGATAACCGACTATGAAAAGACGGTGGAACTGAGTGAGACGGGTGTGGTGTTATCGGTCGGTGATGGGATTGCAAGGGTTTACGGACTCGAAAAAGCCATGGCCATGGAATTGGTCGAATTTCCCGGGGAAATCTTAGGGCTCGTATTGAACCTGGAAGAAGACAATGTGGGTATCGCCATTATGGGTGAAGATATCCATATCCGGGAAGGCGATGAGGTCAAGCGTACCGGTCGTATTGCGGAAGTGCCCGTTGGCGAGGCGGTTCTCGGTCGTGTGTTGTCGGCGATGGGGGATCCACTGGATGGTAAAGGGCCGGTCGATACTGAAGAATTCAGTCGCGTTGAGCGTACAGCACCGGGGGTTATCGCCAGAAAGAGTGTTCATGAACCCATGTATACCGGTTTAAAAGCCATCGATTCCATGACGCCCGTCGGTCGAGGACAGCGAGAGCTGATTATCGGTGATCGTCAGATCGGAAAAACCGCCTGTGCCATTGATGCGATTCTTGCCCAGAAAGATACCGACGTCTACTGCATTTATGTGGCCTGTGGCCAGAAAAAATCTTCTGTCGCTCAGGTTGTGGCAACCCTGGAAAAACATGGTGCCATGGAATATACCACGGTGATTGCAGCTTGCGCCAGTGATCCGGCCACACTGCAGTATATCGCTCCCTATGCGGGATGTGCCATGGGTGAGTATTTCAGGGACAAAGGGCAACATGCCCTAATTATCTACGATGACTTGTCCAAGCAAGCTGCTGCTTATCGGCAGGTATCTTTGCTCTTGCGACGACCACCGGGTCGCGAGGCGTTTCCCGGTGACATTTTCTATAATCATTCACGTCTTCTGGAGCGGGCATCAAAACTTAACGATGAGCTGGGGGCCGGTTCATTGACTGCGCTGCCGATCATCGAAACCCAGGAGGGAGACGTTTCTGCCTACATCCCCACCAATGTGATTTCCATTACCGATGGGCAGATCTATCTGGAACCCAGTCTGTTTATGGCCGGTATCCGACCGGCGATTAATGTGGGCCTTTCCGTGTCCCGTGTCGGTTCTGCCGCACAGGTCAAGGCGATGAAGCAGGTTGCCGGAACCCTCAGAGGGGATATGGCACAATTTCGCGAACTGGAGGCCTTTGCCGCATTCGGCTCAGATCTTGACGCTATTACCCAAAGGCAGCTTACGCGGGGAGAGCGACTCGTCGAGATACTCAAACAGCCCCAGTATAAGCCCCTGGCGGTGGAGAAACAGGTGACTATTCTCTATGCCGGTACCAAGGGATACCTGGATAAGTATCCCACCGGTGTCCTGGGAGATTACGAGGCGGGGATATATCCATTCATCGAAGACCGGTTTCCTGAGCTTTTTTCAGGGCTCAGAGAAACAGGGGAAATTACCGGTGATCTGGAAAAACTGCTGAAAGAAGCATTAGAAGCATACGCCAAGGAATTTGAAGAGACGATCGCGTAGCATTGCCCTGCGCCTCGTTTCTCAAATGGTGAGATCTTTGGGACCGAAAACCGGGAAGCCGCGACCCCATTAATGGCTGTCTTTCCCCGAAAATCCTGACGAACATAAACGATGAAGGCTAAAGTGTATGGCTAGTTTAAAGGATGTCAAGACCAAGATCGGCGCTACGGACAAGATACAGCAAATAACCAAGGCAATGAAGATGGTGGCCACGTCACGGTTGCGCGGTGCACAGACGAATATGGACGCGTTTCGCCCCTATGCGATGAAGTTTTCCGAAGTGCTGGGCAGTGTGGCGGAAAAGACCGAGGAAGCCGATGCACTGCTGATTCCCCGGGAGGAGGTCAAGCGCATTCACATTGTTCTGTGCACGTCCGATAGAGGTCTTTGCGGTGGCTTCAATACCAATGTAATCGAAAAAGCCGAGGCAATTCTTCAAGACAAGATCGCTGAAGACATTGAGATCACGGTTACCGCTTTTGGGAAAAAGGGTCGTGATTGGTGTGTGAAAAATCAGCTTCCGATCGTTGACGAACACATCGGTGTGGTGGGAACGCCGATAGGGTTTGGTGTCGCATCGACGGCAGGGCAGAAATTGGTTGGCGCATTTCTTGATGGTATGTACGACGAAGTGCATGTTGTTTATCCGGTATTTGAGAATATATCCCGGCAGGTGCCGTCGGTGCAGCAACTGCTACCGATTCCACCCGTCGAGGTGGTTGATGTTGATGCAGGAGAAGATCGACCGTTTCTTGCCGAACATATTTGCGAACCCTCGCCCCAGGAGCTGCTGGGCGTATTGCTGCCCCGTAGTGTTTCTGTTCAGTTGTATCGGGCACTGCTCGATACATCCACCAGCGAACATGCCGCGCGAATGACGGCCATGGAAAATGCCACCAAAGCATGTCACGATATGATTGAAGAACTGAAGATGGTTTACAATAAAGCCCGACAGGCGGCCATTACCGCTGATTTGATGGATATTGTCGGTGGCGCCGAAGCACTTAAAGGATAGGGTCTGACGTTAATCGCATAGATCATCGACAAACATGATGTGATTTCAGTAAATAGGAGATATGTGGAGGGTCTGTAAATGGGAGAAAATATAGGAACCATTACACAGGTCATGGGACCTGTCGTTGATGTGGCGTTTGAGCAGGGGAACCTGCCGACGATTTATACGGCGCTTTTGATTACCAATGCGTCTATCGACGACGAAGAAGACAATTTGACCGTTGAAGTGGCACAACATCTCGGGGACAACGTGGTGCGGACCATTGCCATGGATGTCACCGACGGTCTGGTTCGGGGTATGCCCGTCAAGGATACCGGCCAACCGATCATGATGCCCGTGGGTGAAGCAGGACTGGGGCGGATCCTCAATGTGGTGGGAAAGCCGGTCGATGGCCTGGGCGAAGTGAGTCAGGAGAAAATGTTGCCGATACACCGTGAAGCGCCGAAATTCACCGAGCAGGATACCACCGTTCGGGTTCTTGAAACCGGCGTAAAGGTGATCGATCTTCTTGTTCCCTTTCCCAGGGGGGGTAAGATGGGCATGTTTGGTGGCGCCGGTGTGGGAAAGACCGTTATTATGATGGAGATGGTTCATAATATCGCTATGGAACACGGCGGCATCTCCGTGTTTGCCGGTGTTGGGGAACGGACCCGTGAGGGGAACGATCTCTACCATGAGATGAAGGATTCCGGTGTCTTGCCGAAAGCCGCTCTCATTTACGGTCAGATGACCGAACCCCCCGGGGCTCGAGCGCGGGTGGCGCTGTCAGCACTGACAGCAGCCGAATATTTCAGAGATGAAGAGGGCCAGGATGTGCTGATGTTTATCGACAATATCTTCCGATTTACCCAGGCCGGATCGGAAGTGTCCGCTCTGTTGGGTCGAATGCCATCTGCTGTGGGATATCAGCCGACCCTAGCCGTTGATCTGGGCGAATTGCAGGAGCGCATCACCTCCACCGATAAAGGATCGATTACCGCTGTCCAGTGCGTGTATGTGCCGGCCGATGACCTGACCGATCCCGCGCCGGCGACAACCTTTGCCCATCTGGACGGTACGGTTGTGTTGTCGAGAAAATTAGTCGAAAAGGGCATATATCCTGCTGTGGATCCGCTGGATTCTTCCTCGAGAATCCTTGATGCTTCCTATATCGGGGAAGAGCATTATCAGGTTGCCCGTGAAGTTCAGCGAATCCTTCAGAAGTATGCCGAACTCCAGGATATCATCGCCATTCTCGGCATTGATGAGCTGTCCGACGAGGACAAGGTAACGGTCGGCCGGGCCAGAAAGATCGAACGATTTCTCTCCCAACCGTTTCATGTTGCCGAGGTCTTCACCAACACGCCCGGTGCCTATGTTAAGATCGAAGATACCGTTCGTGGATTCAAGGAGATTATCGAGGGCAAGCACGATGACCTTCCGGAACAGGCGTTTCTCATGGTCGGGGGAATTGGTGATGCTGTTGAAAAGGCAAAACGGCTTTCCGCTGAATAGAATACGATCGATATAGAAGGGCGATATGGCCGAATTGATCAAATTGGAAATTGTGACACCTCAGGAAATTGTGGTTGATGAGCAGGTTCAGACTGCCAGGGCGCCCGGATCCGACGGCGAATTTGGCGTTCTCGTGGGCCATACGCCCTTTCTAAGTACACTTCGTGTTGGCTCGATCCAATACCTGGACCAGAACGGCGAGGAACGGTACGTTTTTGTTAGTGGCGGTTTTGCTGAGGTCCTGCCCGATAAGATTACTGTACTGGCCGAAGCAGCGGAAAGGCGCCGTGATATAGACGGGGACCGCGTGAGAGATGCATTGGTCCGTGCACAGCAGCGGCTGGAAGAAAAGCATGCAGATACCGATATTGCCCGGGCCGAATTGGCAATGGCAAGAGCTGCCGCGCGCCTGAAACTCATCGACAGCCACGGGTCCTGACGCAGGGAGACCTGCTCCTTTCTCTAGATCGTTCCCTCCCCTGAATCACGCATGCCAGAGACTAACCTCTTGTTTTACCACCCTTTTTCTGATTCTTAAGATAAAACCCACCCGCTGATGCATCTTCCGTGAGGCCCCTTGGCGGACGTCTCGGAGAGGATCATGTGGGAGGGAAAACTTACGTGGCATTACCCAAGAAGGATCTGTGCCGAAAACGCAGTGTTTTTCCGGGGCTTCTGTTGTTTTGAGCTGATGTTATTTTCCAATGCGGCTGCCCGAGATCCTACGGTTTTATTTCTTGACTTAAGGTGGGTTAAACGTTAGAAGCAAAATGATGGATTATGAGGCGAAAATGTGAAAAGTCCTGACAATCAAAGCGTCTTACGCCAATTCGAAGAACTTGAAAAAAGGGTTGAACGTTTAATCGGTTTTTTGGCATCACAGGAGGAAAAGACTTTAGCACTAAGAAAGAAAACTGAAGACTTGGAAAGGGAGCTTCAAGAACGAACTGAGGCGGGAAAACACCACGAAGCGGAAAGGAACCTGATTCGATCCAAGATCGACACGCTTTTGACAAAACTCGATGGCATTTCAAGCGAAGGTTGACCGACAACGCCTATACGTTTGAGACAAGGTAGGCTTCTTAGACAGTGGAAAGACACGTTACGATACAGTTATTCGGGCAGTCCTATACATTTAAAGCCGAGTCCGAAGGCACGAATGCACAGGCTGTTGCTGATTACCTGGTAGAACAGGTAAAAGAGGTAGACGCGCAGCTTGGCGGACAGCAGTCGGGAGCGTCCAAGCTCAATACCATGATTCTGGCTGCTATGAATATCGCCAATGAAAATGTAACGCTTAAAAGAGAGCAATCCATTCTGTTGAAAGAAGTCTCTGATCGATCAGCGAATCTCATAAAGCGAATAGACCGTTACCCGTTCCAGCCGACCGATGTGTCCACCTGAGGTGTTGTGCGCCTACCGGTGCATCGTGCATCAACCGGTGCACCGTGTGCCCATCGGTTTTAGCTACCAAACCATCACAGACGGATTGAAGCCCCTGCTGTGTTCGTGATTGGCAGATGTTCTTTGTCCCAACACCTAATAAAAGGGAACCTTCCCTGGTTTCGGTGAGCATGTTCTGCTTGTACAGAAAAGCCTAAAGAGACTATGAGGTGCCCACCTTTTGTTCTTGGTTCAAAGACCTACCAACACGGCACTGGGCGGGGGTTTCGCGCAAGCCCTGTCTGATGGTCGATATCCTCTCCTTTATATGCTTTGCCCCCTGTCTTCATTGTGTTTCAGTAATTTCCACCCCGTTTGACGCCTCGTGGTGTTACCAACGATGACAATATAGATTCTTCCCAACGAGTGTTTATCCTTTGCTGGAGGGAAATCATGGACAATAATACTGTATTAATGCTTTCGGGCGCTGTCGGCATTCTTGTCGGCTTCTTGCTTGCATTCTGGGCAAGCAGCAGCGCTCAATCTCGCAAAAGAAAGGCATCGGAGGCCGATGCATCCCGCATCATAGATGATGCGAATCATCAATCCGGGGAAATGATCAAGGAAGCCAAGCTCGAGGTGCAGGATCGACATCTTAAGATGAAGAATGAGTTCGATGCGGAAACGAAAGAAACACGAGCCGAAGTAAGCAAGAGAGAAAACCGGTTGATCCAGAAAGAGGAAAGCATTGAACGTAAGGGAGAACAAGTGGAGAGGAGAGAACGGGACCTTTTCAGAAAGGAGAAGCTGCAAAGGCGGAGTGAAGCCAAATTCGAAGAGCGTGAACAAGAATTCGACAACCTGGTCAATGAACAGAAGATGCAGCTGGAAAAAATCTCCGGTTTGACAGCTGAGCAAGCCAAGGAGCTGCTCATTAGAGCCATGGAGAACGAGGCGAGATATGAAGGGGCAAAGCTTATTAAGCGGATCGAAAACGAAACCAAAGAGGTCGCGGACAAAAAGGCAAGAAGCATCATCGCTACCGCCATTCAAAGATATGCCGGGGATTATGTAGCCGAGCGAACCGTGTCCGTGGTGCAGCTACCCAGTGACGAGATGAAGGGGCGGATCATCGGCAGAGAGGGAAGAAATATCCGGGCACTTGAGGCGGCTACCGGGATCGATCTCATTATTGACGATACCCCTGAGGCGGTCATTCTATCAGGGTTTAATCCTGTTCGTCGTGAAGTTGCCCGATTGTCTCTCATGAAACTGATATCGGATGGCCGAATCCATCCCGCACGAATTGAGGATGTCGTCCGGGCTGTTGAGAAGGAGGTCGATGTCACGATCAAGGAAGCCGGTGAACAGGCGGCCTTTGATATGGGCGTACACGGCATCCAGAATGAGCTGATCATGATCCTCGGCCGGCTAAAATTCCGAACGAGTTATGCACAAAATGTGTTGCAGCACTCCCTGGAGGTGGGTTTCCTGTGTGGCATTATGGCCGCAGAATTGAATCTGGACCAGAAACTGGCACGACGAATGGGATTGCTCCATGACATTGGCAAAGCCGTTGATCACGAAGTTGAGGGACCCCATGCGTTGATAGGGTCCCGGCTGGCAAAGAAACATGGTGAAGCGCCACGGATTGAACATGCGATTGGGGCTCACCATGAAGATATCCCACCAGATACCGTCTATGCCCTATTGGTTCAAGCCGCAGATGGTCTGTCCGGTGCACGGCCCGGTGCGCGAAAAGAGATGCTTGAGAATTACATCAAACGACTTGAAGACCTTGAAAACATTGCGAATGCATTTGAAGGGGTTGAAAATACCTATGCGATTCAGGCCGGGCGTGAGCTTCGTGTCATTGTCGAAAGCAAGATCATTTCCGATGAAGCAGCTGTTTTGCTTTCCCGGGATGTAGTCAAGAAAATTGAAGAGGCACTGACGTTTCCCGGTCAGATCAAAGTCACGGTTATTCGGGAAACCCGGGCTGTAGAATATGCAAACAAATAGGCCCATTCCATGGCAGATGTCTTAAGTATACTCAGATCTCGCGGGTTCATTGAGAATACCACCCATGATAAGGAGCTGGAAGACTATCTGTCACGGCCTCAAGCAACATGCTATGTCGGATTTGATCCTACCGCTTCAAGTCTTCACACCGGCAGCCTGGTACCTATTATGGCTATGGCCCACATGCAGAGACAGGGACATCGACCGATCGGCCTTGTCGGTGGCGGAACGGGTCTTGTCGGTGACCCGAGTGGCAAAACGGAGATGCGAAAGATACTCCCGCAGAACGAACTGACAGAAAATGCCAGCGGCATTAAACGGCAACTTGCTCATTTTGTGGATTTCAGTGAAGGCAAAGCCCTCCTCGTTGACAATGCCACGTGGCTGACGTCATTGGAATATATTGCCTTTCTCAGAGATATCGGCCGGCATTTCAGTGTCAATCGGATGTTAAAAGCCGAAAGCTATAAACTGCGGCTTGAGTCCGAGGAAGGTCTCAGCTTTATCGAATTTAACTATATGCTGCTTCAGGCCTATGACTTTCTTCAACTCCATGACACCTACGATTGTCGGTTGCAGATGGGAGGAAAGGATCAGTGGGGCAACATCATTGCCGGCATTGACCTTGTTCGGAAAATGCGACAGAAGACGACTTTTGGCATTACCTTTCCACTAATCACCACCGGCAGTGGCGAAAAGATGGGCAAGACCGCCAAGGGGGCCGTCTGGCTGGATAAGGCCAGAACATCCCCCTATGACTATTACCAATACTGGATAAATACCGAGGATAGGGATGTGGCACGCTTCCTGGCCCTATTTACCTTTCTACCGCTGGAAGAGATCCGAGAGGTTGAGCCGCTGGAAGGAGCCGATTTGAATGGTGCCAAAACGGTTCTTGCCTACGAGACGACACGCCTTGCCCACGGGCAGGAAGAAGCGGCCAAAGCCCGTCATGCCGCAACCCGCATGTTCGGTCTCCGGGCGCTGCCTGAGTCGATACTGCCATCAAGTATGGCCCATGGGGATACGGCAGATGCGGTGGATGATGCCGTTCCCCAGTCAACCATCGATGGGAGTGAGCTCCAGCGGGGCATACCGGCATTCAAGCTGTTTCAAATGGTGGGCCTTACCGGTACCGGTGGTGAATCCAGGAGATTGATTGCAGGGGGTGGTGCCTATATAAATGGTAGGCGGGTCGATGCGTTCGATGTCCTCGTCACCGATAGCGATGTGGAAGACGGCGTGATCCTTTTACGATCCGGTAAGAAGCGATTTCATAGGGTGCGGATCGATCAGGATGGATGACCACGGCAGGAGAGACTCACTCCGGCCCAGGCCGCCATCTGGCAGCGCCAAAGGAACACAGAAAAATCGAAAATTAGGTGTAAATTAAGCTTGACAGCTTTCAAGAAACAATATAGTTATCTCTTTTACCGATGTGGAAGAAGATCGCTGATATGTCGATGGCAGTTTTAACGACTGAGCATCAGGTTAGGGTTGACAACATAACCTGAGCAACGTATAACAAGCCCTCGTTTTTCAGCTGATTTGATTTCCATATAAAACCGCCACGCAGCCTGATGGCGGCTTTTTGATCTTTGAAAACTAAATAGTGACAGCTTGTGAGTTAGGTCTCAAGAATAAATTGTCTCTGGTCTTTTGACCGGAACAATTTGAATATCAAACTGGAGAGTTTGATCCTGGC
>JAZFSW010000429.1:0-2284 GCA_036446375.1 Desulfobacterales bacterium
CTGAACCGGTTAAGCAATGACCTTGACCTTCTTTTCGGCCCATTTTGCCAGCTTCTCTCTGAAAATCTTGGCATTGTGACGTATATCCACAGGGAACCGATGATGGAACAGGATCGTGTCAATCTCCCGGGTTAAGGCATGCTCTCCGGCCAGCTGAAGCAGCTCTGCTCTTATCGCTTTCTTCCGGTAGCCGCCACGGTCTTTCTTAAGTTCGATACAGATAACCGGTACCTGATTGGGTCGTTGTCCCACACCAATCAGGGCGCTTCGTGCGACTCTGGGGTGGGTATTGAAAATCGCCTCGCAGGGAATGGTAAACAGTGTTTCATTCTCTGAAACAACCCGGTGATCCTTTCGGCCGCAAAACCACATCCTTCCCTTTGAATCGCGCCACCCCAGATCACCCATACGATGCCAGACATCTTCCCCGTCAGCGATCTTGGCCAGCAGGTCGGCACGGGTATTTCTATAGTATTGCCGGGTGACCAGATCCCCTTTGGCGACGATCTCCCCGATATCCCCGTCGGCAACGCAGAGGCCATCGTCCCATGTGCCGATCGCATCGTCGCTGATGTTGATGATACGAACCTCCAGCCCCGCCAGGGGCCGGCCCACGCACAAGCCGTAGCCCTGTTCGCTGAGCAATCGGGTTTCCGACAGGATCTCATGGCTGCCAATGGATAGGAGCGGGACGGCTTCCGTAGCCCCGTAGGGTGTGTGAATCTCCGCCTCTTCGGACAGCAGGTAAGAAAACTGTTCAAGATTGTCCGGATATACCGGCGCTCCTGCGGAAATGACCCGTTTGAAAGAGGGAAGCTTGATCCCCTGGGCTTTGCCATAGCTGCCCACCCGGTCGAGCAGCGCAGGGGATGCGAACATATTGGTCACGCCCTGATTCTCGGCAGCTTCGATAATCTTTTCAGGCTGAACAAAGGCCGGTTTGGTGGGATCCATATCCGGTATGACCGCTGTCATCCCCAATGCCGGATCAAAAAGGGCAAACAGGGGAAATGTCGGAAGATCGATCTCTTCGGCAGTAATATTGAAATGGGATCGGATATGGCGTACCTGCGCATCAAATACGCCATGGGTGTAAACCACCCCTTTGGCCGGTCCGGTACTGCCCGTCGTAAACAGGAGGGCTGCGATCTCATCGGCAGTGGTTTGTGCCGCTGGAAACGCTTCCCAGGGTCTCTGATAGACATCCTTGAGCGTCAGCCCCCCCCAGAGCCAGCGACGCCCTACGGTTATGGCAACATCAATCGTCTTGAAGTAGCGGGGAAAGAGTCTTCGTATCAGATGGGCTTTGGGGATGCCGATAAATGCCTCGGGCTGGCTCTGCTCAAGACACCGGAGCATGCGCCTGATGCCCATGCCCGGATCGACCACAACCGGCACCGCACCGGTCTTAAAGAGCGCATATGTCAGTACAAAGAAATCGATGCTCGGCATGACCATCAGGACCGTTCGGGTCCCCCGGGAGATGCCGTTTTGCTCCAGGCCATGGGCGAGACAGTCCGATTCCCGATCCAATTGCCGAAAGGTCAGATGGGCATATGCCACCCGGCCCTGGTGGTCGCGTCCGGCGGGAAAAACAACGGCCCTTTTGTGGGGCTGAATGTCAGCCATCTGGCTCAGATAGGAGGAGATATTGATGGGGGCACCGTCATCCATGTCGGTTTGGGCTCACTTTCTTGCGCTTTGGGTTTCATACTGTATGGCGATCTTCGCTGCCCAATTCCAGACCATGGCAACAGGTAAAATCACCTTACATCAGCCCTGGTGCTTTTTCAAGAAATCCTTAACCAGCGATGCCACCGCCTCCGGTTTATCCTCAAGAATAAAATGGCCGGCATCGTCAAAAAGATGGACGTCTGCGTCTGGAAATCGCTGCTGCCATTGGGCAAGATAGGTATCGTCAAAAACAAAATCATGTTTGCCCCAGCATATCAGCATCGGAATATCTGCGAGCCGGTTCAGATTCGAATCCACGGATCGAACCAGAGCGTAGCTGGGATCTTTGTCGCTCAGCGGTATGTCCTGAACAAATTTCAACGTGGCAATACGGTTTCGCCAGCTGTTGTAAGGGGCTTTCATCCCGGACTTTACCGCACGGGATAGCCCTTTGTGGGATGCCATATACAAGGCTCCGATGGAAAAGATATTCAGACCGAGAACGGCCGGTGCCGCCAGCCAGCGGATATTCCTGACGATCCACAGTCTGAGGGGGAGCTTTTTGTCCTCCGGCGGCAAAAAGGCCGCGGTATTCATGATCACCAGCCGG
>JAZFSW010000430.1:0-4274 GCA_036446375.1 Desulfobacterales bacterium
GCCATTCGATATTGGATATTGCCTCTTCCCATGCCTTTCTCAGTATCAGCCCGCAGCCTGCCAGCCGAAACCTTGGCGAAGGCTGGTCCTGATCCTTTACTCAGTCCTCAGTCCTTTTCTTCTGACCTCTGACCTCTGTCTTCTGATCTCCCCCCCTTCCTTGCTATTTGCATCGTACTATGGCATGAGGTATCACTGTAAAAGGATCAGATGACGTAAGGGAGAGATCTCCGATGGAAGAAAGATACAATCCAAAGACAATCGAATCCAAATGGCAGGCCCATTGGGAAGAGACAGGGCTGTTTTCAGTCGATGAGGATCCGAAAAGGAAGAAATACTACCTGCTCGAGATGTTTCCCTATCCCTCCGGGAATATTCATATGGGTCATGTGCGAAATTATACGATTGGTGACGTTGTGGCACGATACAAGAGGATGCAGGGATTCAACGTGTTGCATCCCATGGGGTGGGATGCCTTCGGTATGCCGGCGGAAAACGCTGCCATCGCCAATAACACCCATCCGGCCACATGGACCCGCGAAAACATCGATACCATGCGATCCCAGCTAAAGCGCATCGGTTTTTCTTACGATTGGAATAGGGAATTTGCCACCTGCGATCCTGAATACTACCGGTGGGAACAATGGCTCTTCCTGAAGATGCATGAAAAGGGATTGGCCTACCGGAAGGAATCTTATGTGAACTGGTGTGAGACCTGCCAGACCGTATTGGCCAATGAGCAGGTTGAGGCCGGATTGTGCTGGCGGTGCGGCGAGCAGGTCCAGCAGAAGAAGCTCTGGCAGTGGTTTTTCCGAACAACCGATCATGTCGAAGACCTATTGGTCCATTGTGACACGCTTACCGGGTGGCCGGACAAGGTCATCACCATGCAGAAAAACTGGATCGGGAAGAGTGTGGGGGCCGAGATCCGATTTGCAGTTGAAGGCAGGGAGGATCATATCCCGGTGTTCACCACACGTCCGGATACGGTCTTTGGCGCAACCTTTATGGTACTGGCACCGGAACATCCCCTGGTGGCGGAACTGTCTGAAGGGGGAGAGCAGGCGGACCCGGTTCGGGAATTCGTCCGGGAAATATCATTGCAGGACCGATCGGCTCGGGCAATAGAGGGCTACGAAAAGGTCGGGGTGTTTACCGGTGCCTACTGTAAGAATCCTATGAACGGTCGGCGCATGCCGATATTTACCGCCAATTTTGCTCTCATGGAATATGGTACCGGTGCGGTGATGTCTGTTCCGGCCCATGACCAGCGGGATTTCGATTTCGCGAAGAAATATGCGCTGGATATTGTGCTTGTGGTCTCTCCGAACGGCGAAGATGTGGATTCGGATACGCTATCCGAAGCCTATGCCGGCGAAGGGATAATGGTAAATTCCGGTGAATTCAATGGCATGGACAATGGCGCGGCCACCGAGGCGATCATCGACCATTTTGAAGCCAACGACATTGGCAGGCGCACGGTCAGCTATCGGCTGCGTGATTGGGGTATCTCAAGGCAGCGATATTGGGGTGCTCCGATTCCGATGATTCACTGTGATAGCTGCGGGATTGTTCCCGTGCCGGAGACAGATCTGCCGATTGTGCTTCCGGAAGATGCCAATTTTCTGGAGGGCGGGAAGAATCCGCTCCCCCATGTGGATTATTTCAAGAAGACCACATGCCCCATATGCGGTAGAGACGATGCCAGAAGAGAAACGGACACCATGGATACCTTTGTGGAATCGTCCTGGTATTTTGCACGATACTGCAGTCCGGATTATGACAAGGGGATGTTCGACCCGAAGGCGGTTGACTACTGGATGCCCGTTGACCAGTATATCGGCGGGGTAGAGCATGCGATCCTGCATCTTCTCTATTCCCGGTATTTCACCCGGGTGCTGCATGATTTTGGCCTGGTCAAGTTCAAGGAGCCGTTTACCTGCCTGTTGACCCAGGGCATGGTCTGCAAGGAAAGTATGACTTGTCCGGAGCATGGGTATCTCTTGCCGGAAGAAGTCGATGACAGCGGTGAAGGGGGATACTGCCGCAAATGCGGTGCTGTTGTTTCGGTAGGGCGTGTTGAAAAGATGTCTAAATCCAAAAAGAATGTTGTCGATCCCAATCGGCTGCTGGAAAAATATGGTGCAGACACCACGAGGCTGTTTTGCCTGTTTGCAGCTCCACCTGAAAGAGATCTGGAATGGAGCGAACAAGGCGTGGAAGGGGGGTACCGGTTCCTCAATCGTATCTGGCGTCTTGCCGTCACATGGATGGATACAATTAGAGATGCCGAGCCCTTCCGGGGATCTCCGGATCAGCTGGAAGGCGCTGTTCTTGAGCTCTATAGGAAGATCCACCAGACAATCAAGAAGGTTACCGGCGACATCGAAGATCGGTTTCATTTTAACACGGTGATCAGTGCCGTGATGGAACTGGCCAACCTTATGCAGGGCGCCACCAGCGGTGGCGCTGGCGATAAGAAAGGGGATATGACCGATACCGCGGGGGTATTCCGGCTTGCCATGGAAACGGTGGTGCTGCTGCTTGCGCCGATCGTGCCGCATTTTGCCGAAGAGCTCTGGGAGGAACTGGGGAGCGAATCCAGTATACTTCTTGCCCAATGGCCGACACACGAAGAAGCCGCTCTTGTCAAAGATCAACTTCTCATTGTCATTCAGGTCAACGGCAAACTGAGAGGCCGGTTTACCGTGCCTGTCGATGCAGACGATGCCCTCATCAAAGAAACCGCCCTTGCCGATGAACGCACCCGGCAGTTTATCGGCGACAAACCGATCAAGAAGGTTATCGTTGTAAAAAAGAAGCTTGTTAACATCGTGATCTGAGATGTCGGTGGCGACGAGTTCCTAAGGCAATTACATGATGCACAAAACACTCCCCGACTCTCCCCATCGCCGATTCTCCCATTCACCCCTCAAGGACGCTTTCCTCAGCCCTCAGTCCCCTCCCTTCCGTCTTCTGTCCTCTGTCCTCTGTCTTCTGCCTATCTTCCTCTTGTCCTGTGGCTACCAATTTGCCGGGGTAGGCCAGTTGCCGGGTGACGTCCAGCGTGTTTTTGTTGCTGTGCTGGAAAACAAGACCGCAGAAACCGGTATCGAAACCATCCTTTCAAACGATCTCATTCAAGAGTTTACACGGAGCGGCAATCCTGTTGCCCGAAACAGACAGGGCGCAGATGCCATGCTCTCCGGCCGAATCGCCAGCCTGCACATCGATACGGTTTCACGCAGGGGAACCCAGAGCGCACTGTCAAGGCGGGTGGTCATATCCGTGGATCTAAGCCTCACCGACCCATCAGACAATACCCTCTGGTCGATGAATCGTGTTACCGAAAGCCAGGTATACGATATCGTAGAAGGCGACAAGCAGGCCACCGAAAACAGCCGCCGCGCAGCCATCAGAACCCTCTCCAAACGACTCGCCGAAACCGTCCACAATCGCCTGACCGCCGGATTCTGATTTGTAGGACACAGTTTATCAGGGCAGAAGAACAGAAGTTCTGGGACACAGATGAACGCAGATAAACACAGATCAGGATTAGAAGATAAGGGAAACACAATCTGTGTATATCCGAGCCAATCTGCGTCCGATCATTCTCTGGGTTTTCCAGCGTGACCGAGGAAGGGCTTTTGGGACACAGATGAACTCAGATGCACGCAGGTTCTCCCCAGGAAAGACAAGAGAGAATCATTATCTGTGTCAATCAGTGTTAATCTGTGTCCGATTCTTCTTTGTGTTTTCCAGCGTGACCGAGGAAGGGCTTTTGGGACACAGATGAACGCAGACCCGCCTGCCAGCGCCTGCAGCCCAGCAATGGCGGGCAGGTGCACACAGATGAGGATTAAGAGATGAAAGAAAACTATGGCCTGAGTGTATCTGGGCCAATCTGAGTCCAATCATTCTCTGTGTTTTCCAGCGTGACCGAGGAAGGGTCTCTATGGACACAGATGAAGGCAGATGCCCGCTGATCCTCAAACTAAAAGACAAAATCACGATCTGTGCTAATCTGTGCAGATCTGTGTCCAATTGATCTTTGTGTGTTCCAGCGTGACTGAGGAAGGGCTTTTGCGGACACAGATGAAAGCCGATGAACACAGATTGTCAGGAGAGTAGAGACAAAAGCAAGATCACGATCCGTGCTAATCTGTGCAGATCTGTGTGCACCAGTGTTAATCTGCGTCCAAATATCTTTCTCTTTTTCCAGTGTTTGACTATGGCGACTATGGAGGAAACAGATGAACTCAGAATCTCAGGAC
>JAZFSW010000431.1:0-9968 GCA_036446375.1 Desulfobacterales bacterium
ATCGCCTGGCAATCAGCCACCTGGATAACCAATGCGGTATGCTGTATATCCGTGACCATGGCGTCACCGACAAGGGGAGTCGTTGGATCGCCCGGTCCGTCCTTCCTGCTAAATACCCGGATCCGGTCCCCGTGTACCTGGTTGAGGAAAACAAGGTTTGCCCGTCCGAACCACTGGGATAGCATCTGCCGGTTGCCTTCGACCCGGTCTCCTTGATCACCGACCCCGAGACTTACATTGAGACTGTCGAAAGGAGCCGGACTGCATCCCCCTTTACGGGTAAACACCCCGTGCTGAATTCCCGGAAACGCCAGCAAGTTGGGAAACTGGTAGTAGACTGAGCCGTTTTCTCTCCGTTCAATCACGCCGGACAACTCCTGATGAGACTACATGGCCCGTGCCAGGGTCAGCACATCGACACATCTTGCACCCTCTTTCAGAAGCACACGGGTACAGGCATCAACCGTTGCACCGGTGGTATACACATCATCTATGAGCAGAATCCCTTTTCCGGCAATCCTCGAAGGATCGCTGACGTCAAACACATCTTTCACATTGGATATCCGCTGATCCCGCTTCAATCCGATCTGTGGATCGGTCAGTCGATTCCGAACAAGACACTCCCGATCGATCTGAATGGGACGGAGGGTAGCGCCACCGGCAATAGCGCGATCCACCAACCCGGGCAACGCGCGGATAATCAGATATGTCTGGTTGAACCCCCGTTTCCGGAATCTTTTCCGATGGAGGGGAACCGGAACAATCAGGTCGATATCCGAGTCGGACCAATGCCGGATAAAGGCGGCAAAAAGAAGCATGCCGAAGGGTCTGGCCAGCTGGATTTTCTGTCGATACTTAAAGGCATGGATAAGTTCCATGCATGTTCGATCATAAACACCGATCGCCCGAGCGATACGAAAGTGTTTTGGATCCTGCATACAGCCGCCACACAGGTGGTCTTCATCATCCAGGGTGCCAAACATAACGCCACATTGGATACAGATCGGTGACCGAACCGGCAAAAAGTCTTCTGAGCACGCCGGACAGATAAGAGGCGCCATCCATTGTCTGATATCACTGACCGGGAATCCGGCGGGGGAATCGTTATCCCGGAAGCCATCACCGGGGGAGTCCTTCACAGGATGCCGTTTAACCGGGTAGAAATCTCCGCACACCATACAGGTATTCGGGAAAACAGCATCAAACAGCGCCGGCCCGATATGATCCCGGAACCACTGTAATGCGCCCGCTGGATAATAGCTGTGATTAGACAATTGTCATCTGCAGATCATCCATCGTGTCGGAACCGATTGGGTTAGAGATGATTCACGATCGCACCGGCAAATTCGGAGCATTTCACCTCTCTTGCCCCCTCGAGTTGCCGGGCAAGATCATAGGTGACCGTCCCTTCTCTTATGGTCTCTGCAAGGGCTTCCCGCAGCCCGGTTGCGGCAAGCGTCCAACCGATATGATCCAGCATCATTGCACCGGAGAGGATAACGGAACTCGGGTTAACCTTGTCCTGGCCTGCATATTTCGGGGCAGTACCGTGGGTCGCCTCGAAAACGGCACAGTCTTCACCGATATTGGCCCCGGGGGCCATACCCAGGCCACCCACCTGGGCAGCAAGGGCATCGGATATGTAATCACCATTCAGGTTCGGCGTGGCGATGACATCGTATTCCTCCGGCCGAAGCAATACCTGCTGAAACAGCATATCGGCGATCCGGTCTTTGATCACGATCTTCCCCGGGGGGATCTGTCCCTGGTAGTCCTGAAAGAGCTGCTCTTCGGAAATCGTCTCGTCTGCAAACCGCTCCCTGGCGACCTCATATCCCCATCGGCTGAAGGCCCCTTCGGTAAACTTCATGATATTGCCTTTGTGCATCAATGTAACGGTGGGCAGGTTATTTTCCAGGGCATAGGAAATGGCGCTTGCTACCAGCCGCTTGGTGTTTTTTTCACTGATGGGCTTTACACCGATTCCCGGATGATCCGGCAGATCGACCCCCATCGTCTCCTTCAAAAAGGCAGCGACCTGTTCCGCCTCTTTGCTTCCGGCTTCCCATTCAATACCCGAATACACATCTTCCGTGTTTTCCCGAAAGACCACCATGTCCACCTTCTCCGGCGCCTTCATGGGACTGGGAACAGGCGAGATATACTTCACCGGCCGGATACAGGCGAAAAGATCGAGCTTCTGACGTATCATCACATTGATACTTCTGATCCCCTTGCCCACCGGGGTGGTCAACGGACCCTTTATGGCCACCACATGGGTCCGTATGGAATCAAGCGTGGCATCCGGAAGCCATTCTCCCGTTTCCCGGAACGCCTTTTCACCGGCATAAATCTCCAGCCAGGAGATCTTTTTCTCTGTACCATAGGCAGCGGCTACGGCACTTTCCAGAACAAGAGAGGCCGCCTTCCAGATGTCCGGTCCGATGCCGTCGCCTTCGATAAAAGGAATGATAGGAAAATCCGGAACCATGAGGGTCCCGTCTGTGTTTGTTTCAATGATACGTGCTGTTGTTTCATTCATAGTCAATATCCTCTAAATCCCGATTCTTCTCGAATCGATTCATGATGCTTCTGATTGATGGCGTTGTCGATACACCTCATACATCGCCACGCCGCCGGCAACCGATGCGTTTAACGAGTCGATTTCTCCTGCCTGGGGAATCGAGCACAACAGATCACAGTGCTTCTTTACCAGCGGCCGGATTCCCCGATGTTCCCCGCCGATGACAATGGCAACCGATGGGGGAAATGTCAGAGAAAAGATCGATCCGCCCTCCCCCTTGTCCAGCCCGACAACCCACATGCCATTTTCTTTCAGGATGGAAATGGTACTTACGATATTGGTCACCCGTGCCATGGAAACATGCTCAAGGGCCCCGGAAGATACTTTCGATACCGTGGCTGTCGGTGGTGCGGACCGGTCTTTCGGTACAAGGATACCACCGATATCAACGCAATGCGCCGTCCGGATCAGCGCGCCGAAGTTGTGGGGATCGACCACATGGTCGAGTATAAGCAGGAAACGGTTAGATGTGGCAGATTCCGATCGGCCCAATATTTCGGACAGCCCCTTTAACGGGTAGGGGCTGACCTTGGCTGCCACCCCCTGATGCATATCGGTATCGGCCATCGACGTGAGCTGTGAAGAGGGTACAGTGATGATGGGCACCTTCAGGGGTTCTGCCAGTGCCATCAGGGCTTCGATCCATTCGGAGCCCTTACGGGCTCTGTCTTTGGAAATATGGATCGATGCAAACGACCGGCGGTTCGCCTTGAGGGCCTCAATAACCGGATGGATGCCATAGAGTATTTCAGTTTTCATGCTCTGTAACTCTCTGCCCGCATGCCCTCAACGCCTAATGCTTATGGCGCCCGATGATCGCAACCAACTCCGCGATGGCTTGGGGCAGCCGGTCATTGATGATAACATGATG
Source organism: Desulfobacterales bacterium (assembly GCA_036446375.1). Taxonomy (GTDB): domain Bacteria; phylum Desulfobacterota; class Desulfobacteria; order Desulfobacterales; family JAZFSW01; genus JAZFSW01. Next base: position 3,456 of record JAZFSW010000431.1, read on the forward strand.
ATACCGGTCTTTCTGAACCATCTCCTTTTCGGCGGTAACAAGACGTCTGGTTATCTCATCGGTATCGTCTGTACCACGGGATTCCAGCCGGTTTTTCAATACGGCCGCTGAAGGCGGCATGACAAATATCGTCACGCTCTCCGGATACCGCTGCGTCAGCTGCATCTCCCCCTGGACATCCAGATCAAGAAGAACGTCACGGCCGGAAGCCGTTGCCTCTTCCAGAAAGGGAGCGTAGGTGCCATAGTAGTGGTCATGAACCTTCGCCCATTCCGCCCACTCGTTTTCAGTCAAGCGTTGTTGAAACGCCTCGGTATCAATGAAATGGTAGTCCACACCATCCCGCTCGCCTTCTCTGGCCGTCCGCGTGGTATAGGATACCGAGTAAAGCATATCCGGAAAGCGATCCAGAACCAACCGACACAGGGTGGTTTTCCCGGCTCCCGATGGTGCAGACATGATAAATAGATGTCCTTTCCCATCTGCCGGCCCATCGGACGTCCCATCAGGTATTTCGTTCCGGTTCATCGCTCAAACGTCCCCATCTGCCTGTCGCTATTCATTAAGGGCCGTGTAACGCTGGGATATGGTTTCTGCCTGGATCGCCGAAAGGACAACATGGTTGCTGTCCAGAACGATGATCGAACGGGTTCTGCGACCGTGGGTTGCATCAATAAGGCGCTTATCGTCCTTGGCCTCATCTTTCAGTCGCTTCATTGGCGCAGAATTGGGCATGGCGATCGCAACAACCCGTTCAGCGATCACCGTGTTTCCAAATCCAATGTTCAGCAAAGTCTTTTCCATAGTGTTGTTTCCCCCCCGGTAAACACTGTCGATCAGCGCGCAAGAAGCATGAATGATGGCCGGGCTCCGGCCGATTATTCCACGTTCTGCACTTGCTCCCGGATCTTTTCAATTTCTGATTTCGCATCGACAATCCGATAGGGGACACTGGCATTGCCGGTTTTGGATCCGATGGTGTTGAATTCCCGGTTAAGCTCCTGCAGCAGGAAGTTGAGTTTGCGGCCCGCAGGATCCTCACCATCCATGATAGATCGAAATTGTTCGATATGGCTTCTCACCCGCACGACTTCTTCAGACACGTCGCTCTTATCTGCCAGAAACGCCGCCTCCTGCGTGACCCGGTCCATATCCAATGCGACAGTATCATGGGTCAGAAGGGCGATGCGTTCTTTCAGACTGGCCTGGTAGTGATCCAACAGATTACCGGAGCCCTGCGCGATCTGTTCATTATACGCTTCCAGCTCGTCGAGCCGCTGCTTGAAGTCGTTGGACAGGAAATCCCCTTCCCGCTGCCGCATCGCATCAAAATCCTCCAGGGCTTCTGCCAGACAAGAATGAATCACCTCACCGTATTTCTCCATATCCATTTCATTTTCAATGGGCGTGATGACCTCCCCTCCGGCCAGAATCTGGTCCAGCGATATCTCCCCGTCCAGCCCCAGCGTCTCTTTCAATCGCGAAAGGGCTCTGTAATACGCCAGGGCCCTGGGTTCATCGATCTCATATTCTGGCTCCCCACCAGCGATTCTCATCTCAAAGCGAATCGTAACGCGCCCCCGTTCTATCCGGGCGGCCGCCGTCTTCTTAATCTCTTCCTCAAAGCATCGGTACGCATGGGGCATATGCAGCGCGATATCAAGATTCTTGCTATTGTAGGAGCGGATCTCAATTGCGACGGTCAATCCATCCTCTGTTTGCTCCACCTGTGAAAAGGCGGTCATGCTTTTTACCATTGTTCCTTCCTACTTTCTGTAATCACGTCATGTTTGCGGTGAATCCACCCGCGGAAAAAATATTGCCACGAAGGCACCAAGGCACGAAGTTAAACTGCAAATTGAAAGCTGTTCTTTGTGCCTTCGTGCCTTCGTGGCCATTTCCTCTCAGTTGTCCGGGAGGTCTATTCCCGTTTGAAATCAAAACTGTATCTGTTTCGCACCTGCTTGAGATACTCCCGCATCGTTTCGGATCCATAATCCGGATAGGTCCAGGGCAGGGGCTGGAACTCCCCCTGCTGATAGATCAGGGTCAGATCCGCATATATGCCCCTCCCGATATATATCCGGTGGGCATAATCTTTTCCCGTGGCCAATACGAACCGGGCGTGATTCATATAGCCCGGATCAAGGTTGATCCGCCGGTCGCCGTCTTCTGCGTATCGCTCCTCGATGGCATTGGTGGCATGCTTGATGTCCACCAGTGCCTCCAGTTCAATGAGCTCCCGGAAAACGATGATACGCCGAAACAGAGGTTCCCCCATTTCAGGTTTGTAATAGGCTGTATAATCGAAAGGAAACCATCCACTGACCATATCAACGGTTCCAAAGGCTTCGGTAAGATCCTTTGCCGCCGGAGACAGGAGCTGCTTTTCCCTCAGCAGAAGACTGACAATCAGTTTTGCCGGTTCTGGGGATTGGGGCAGACTCATCGTCTTTAAACCGGTGTTGCCTCTTCGATCAGCATAATGGGAATATCGTCTCTGATCTCATAGGACAGCTTGCATTCGTCGCAGATCAGACCGTTTCCCGCATCATTCAGATAGATATCGCCCTTGCATTTCGGGCATGCCAGAATCTCAAGAAGCGCTTCACTTAGGGCCATCGTCGTCTCTCCTATAGGTTTACAGGTTCAGGGGTTCGCCGTTCCGGATTCGAAGCCTATCGTTACCTGCAAGCCCGGAACATTTGAGTCCTGAACCCAGAACCTCTGAACGGTTACAGATATGGATTAATACCAAACAAGATCAGGGGATGCAAAGGAAATAGCTGTGATGATCGTTACAGTGACAGCGCCGCCATCTTCTTCCTGGCACTAGTCGGGATTTCCTTTGGCCGCCAGCGCCGGTGAACCCACAGCCAGTTATCCGGTGCCATCCGGATGTGTTTTTCAATGATCCGGTTGAAAGCCGCGGTATTTTCCAGCAAATCCCGATTGACATTGCCACTTCGCTGCAGCGTCACCGGTGGATCAAACGTAATCTTGTACCGTCCGTCTGCTTGCCGGATATTGAAAAGGGGAAGCACTGTTGGATCGTATCGAAGGGCAAAGAGCCCAAAGCCCTTATGGGTACAGGCGGTTCGGCCGAAAAAGGGAACATAGACCCCATCATACCACGAGGCGCTCTGATCGAGCATCATTCCGAGAACTTCATTCTCTCCGAGCAACTTGCGAATAACACCGGCACTCCGGATCTTGTCGAGAACCTTATTTCCCGTTCGACACCGGATGTCGGTCAGGACCCTGTCCATGGGTGAAAAATCAAGGGGACGAACCAGCAGATGGCACTGGAAGTCAAACTTCAATGCCGTGGCCAGAGCCATCAGTTCCCAGTTGCCGAGATGAGCGGATAGAAAAAGGACCCCTTTCCCCCGAGAAAGAGCGGCTTTCAGATGCTGGGATCCCGAAAATGTCACATAGGTATCAAGATTATCCCTGTTGAGTTTCAACAGGGAGGGCATTTCCAGTGCAGCAGTCGTCAATTGGATGAAATTGGCTTTCACCCTTCCCGGGATGTCGGCCGCATCCACTTCGCCATGGAAAGCCCTGGACATGTTATCTGTGGCAATGGCCCGATGGTGCCTATCGATACGATACCACAGGCTACCCAGGGGGATGGCAATCCGGGCCATCACCCGTCGGGGCACAAGCGCAAGACCGTAAATGAGGATCCTTATCAGATGATGCTGTAGTCGATCATTGGCCTCAGACATACGGTTTCCTACCCGATCAATTGCTGGAATGCTCTTTCATACATGGGGATAATCACATCCGGTGCATAGGTCTGTTGATAGATATCCCGGGCACGCGCCGCCTTTCCTGCTGCCTCCTCCGGTGCCTCAATGGCCTTCCGGATAGCCCCGGCCAATGCGTTGGGGTCATCGGTGGGCACCAGGTAGGCCGACGCATCATCAAGGATCTCTCTCGGTCCCTGGCTGGTTGTTGAGATAACGATCTTTCCCTTTGCCATTGCCTCAAGAATCACGATGCCAAACGGTTCATCCAGAGACGAGAGGATGAAATAGGGGCTTCTGGACAAGAAACGCTCAACATCCTCAATCCACCCGCAGAGCTCTACCTGATCTGCCAGATTCAGATCGGCAATCTGCTGCAGAAGATTTTTCTTCTCCGGTCCATCTCCCCCAAGAATCAAGTGGATCGTCAAGCCCTTTTCCCGGAGAATGGCAAGACTTTCAAGAAGAATATGGAACCCTTTCTTCTTGACAAAGCGACCATAGCTCAACAGGGTCGGTGGGTTGTCTTCAGTATATCGATCCGGTTTTTCGACGCTCCGAGCAACCGGTATTCGTGAAAAATGGGGGATAACCGTAATCCTATCCTGTCTGACCCCCTGGCGCCCAAGATACACTTTCTGATCGATGGTACCGGGTATGAAATGAGAGATCTGTTTGTAGTATTTCAGCTTTACATAGTTGTGCAGATTCGCAGCAATGGGTATATTTTCGGCAGCGCCGGCCCGGCCGGCTACCGCCGCTCCCCGAGCCAGATGACTGTGGATGATCTGGGGCCTGAAGTCACGCATCGCCCGGCGGAGTCTAACCGTGGCCAGATAGCTCCAGTCATAGTGCACGGTTAGCGAAAAGAGCTGGATATTCGGGTGCTGCAGTTGAGACAGTGCCTCAAATCCAGGATGACAGACCGCCAGAATCCGGTGCCCCCGATCGGCCAGGCAGAGACAGGCATCAACAAATAATCTTTCCGCACCCCCAAAACCCGAGGATAGCATCACCTGGCAAATTCTCATGTGACGCTTATAGAAGATTAACAAAGGTTTATCAATAGTTTTGGCATCCCCATACAGATCTTTCCCGAGAGTATACAGATCCTGAACCATGGAAAGATCCCCGTTATTTACAGTACCCCGTAAGATATGATATGGGTTTCGTGCTCCGATCAATCCTCCGGGGAAAACCGGTGGAAACGTCCACCACAGGAACCATGCAATCCCATGAACATTCTATTTTGCAGTGAAGGATTTATCGTTGATGGTGTTGCTTCCTATAATCTCTACCTGGCTGCCGCTCTTTCCCGGGCGGGTCATACCGTAGCGATTGTCGGAAGATGGGCAGGATTCAATGGTTTTCAGGTACGCCACCGCACCTCGGGAGTCAGCGTCATCCAGCGCCTCTCAACAACGGTGGACAGCGCCCGACTGGTCAAAGCGGCGATACAATTCAAGCCGGATGTCCTTATCACCGATGCGAGGCGTTCCTTCCCCCTTGCCCGGCGGATCCAGACGCAGACAGGGGCAAAAGTGGTGACGATTTTCCACGATCCTCCCCAGTTTGAAAGAAAGGGCAACCGGAGCATCGACACCATTATAGCCGGCAGTGACGTCTGGATAACCGCTGAAAAGTCAATCCATGAAGCACTGACAGCCATTGATACGGATCTTTCGACACACTGGATCCAGCGGCCCCTTACCGGAATGATTCAACCCAAGCCCCTGCCGCCCGAAGATCCTTTCAATGTGCTGTGTCTCGGCCGCCTGAGCCGATGGAAATCGCCGGGCCTGCGAACGATTGTTGATCGTGCCCTTGACTTAAAACAGGCGATCCCCTCATTGACCATTACGATTGTTGGCGGCGGCAGAAGACAACTAAACTTCCGGCTCTCTGCTGCGAAGGCAAACCTGCGAGCAGGAGAGCGCTTTGTTCGCATCGTCGGGACGCAGACAAACCCCCAGCCGTGGATACAACAGGCCAATGTGGTTTGTGCGGGAGCCACTGCTGCTGTCGAAGCGATCCTCAGTGAACGTCCGGTTCTGGCCTTCAGTGGATTCTGGCTGGGCCGGGTTACACCGGAAAATCTTGATCGGGGCGTCGCCACCCACTTCGGAGAACGAAAGGGAGATTTCTATGTGCGGGATGATCCGGGGGTGGTCATCACGGGGCTCATTGATCTGTATCGTCAATGGGATCAGGAAGAAATGGCCGATCGGGTCATCGCATTACGAAAGCAGCTATCACCGGCCTTTGATTCCATAGCGGTCGCAGACGCGTTTCAAGCCATCTTTGATAAATTCTGATAGACCTGCTATAAAACGATCAACGAAAGACGTTACACTTAATACCAAAGAGGTCATTCCATGCATCTGAAAAAACGCATTATCGTCACCGGTGGATGCGGCTTTCTCGGCTCCCATCTTTGTGATCGACTCATCGAACGCGGGGATGAAGTCATCTGTGTCGACAACTGTTTCACCGGCACCAAAAACAATATCAACCATCTGTTGAAAAACGACAATTTTGAATTTGTCCGGCATGATGTCACGTTCCCATTGTATATCGAAACGAACCCAATCTCAACCCCAACCGCCCGGCCCAAGACAAAATACGAAAACGAACCCAATTACTCGTCCTGTGCCCATGCAACAAGATACCCTTTGTCGTGTTCCATCAAGGTTTCTGGATCACACTTGCCCACTAATGAATTATACGGGAGGGAATTATACCATTTGGTATTATTAGAGCT
>JAZFSW010000432.1:0-2140 GCA_036446375.1 Desulfobacterales bacterium
GCCGATGCCGAAACCATTGATGATGTCATTACATTTACACCGGAATCGCTTTAGTCCCTGTATCTGTAAAGAAGGATCATCTCCAAGAGAGTTGAATGATCCCAAGGGTTCAAGGGGCCAAGGGTTCAAGGATTCGAGTGAAAAACACCGGAATATCACCTTTCCATAGTTTCGAGAGAACCCTACAGGAAAGGTTTGCATCTGGCACAGGAGTACGATCGCAACAGAATCTACTGGACAATGAAGGGCTGTTCGCCATTACTACTCAACAGAAAGGTAGTCGTAGACATTCCTTCAAGCATAGTGTTGAGGGACAGTACCGGGAGATGATAAAACCGTGTGGAAGCAGACACTTGACCCCTTGACCCCTTGCATCCTTGGACCCTCTTCTCCAATTAAATTGGAGAAGAACCACAAAAAGACTTGACAGATCCTGCTAATTGTTGCACTATCTCGATCAAGTTGGTCGAGTATCAATCGAGGTGGATGCAAATGACGTTATCACAAAAATGCCAGTATGGTCTTCGAGCGGTTTTTGAGCTCTCCAAACGGTTAGGGGATGGCCCGATTCGGATAGCCGAAATCGCCAAGAACCAAGCCATACCCATACGCTTTCTTGAGGTTATCCTAAACCAGCTAAAGCAAGGTGGGTTTGTGGAATCACGGCGGGGGAGTGCCGGCGGATATATGCTGAGTCGTTCTCCGGCCACATTTTCGGTTGGAGAAATCATTCGTTTTTTCGAAGGCCCCCTGTCCCCGGTGCAATGTCTTACCGATACATCAGATGAAACATGCCCGGTCAATGGGGGGTGTGCCTTTCTTCCGTTGTGGGAAAAGGTCAAGAACACCGTCGAGGGCATCTACGATGAGGCGGTATTTGAAGATCTTGTGCAAAAAGAGCGGATAGCTGAACGTGCATCCGCGGAACCGGACTATAGCATTTAGAAACGAATCCGTATTTGCGGTTGTTGGAGCGATGGATAAGGATATCGCTTCTTTTTTGGCTCAATACCTGACCTATTCGGTCGGGATTACCGGGAAATGACGTAACATCCTTACATGTGCAAAAAGCGGAGGTCAGTTATGAACAGGCTAAAGAATTCTGAGGATATCCCCTCACTGGTCGAAAACCTTAATTATGCCGAGAAAGTCGATCGATCCCTTTCGCTCATCAGGGAGGCCTACGAGACCTATGGCGATCGGCTTGCCATCGCCAATAGTCTCGGGAAAGATTCGGTAGTGGTCTGGCATCTTGCCCAACAGGTGTCCCGGGATATTCGCGGATTTATCGTTACCACGCGATTCAAACCAAAGGAAACCGTTGCATTTATGAATCGGGAAGTGGAGGTGTATCCCACCCTACGTGTGTTCAGGAATGATGAACCGATCGCCGATAAACTCCATGAGTCAGACCCTGATGAATGCTGCAAGATTCTGAAAGTGCAACCCACCCGGCAGGCGATAGAAGACATGAAACTGGAGTGCTGGGTGACGGGGCTTCGGTGTACCGAGGGGCGGACAAGGACCGATTTTAAGGAAATTGAAGAGCGTGACGAAGGGCTTGTGAAGCTCAATCCCATTTTGATCTGGCGCGAACTTGAGGTATGGCAGTATATCGGCCTAAATAAGGTGCCGGTCAATCCCCTCTATGCAAAAGGCTATCGATCCCTCGGATGCGAGCCGTGCACGCGTATCTCCACCGGGGATAACGAGCGTGCCGGCCGGTGGATCGGCACAAGCAAATGCGGCGGGGAGTGTGGCATCCATACCTGCCCGCTCAAAGACTATACCGCATCCGGAATCTGATTGTTTGAACTGAATAGCGAGCGAACTCCCCGCCACTAGCGGTGGGGAGTTCGACCGTCCTTTCGCACACGTATACGTGCTCGTGCTCGTGAACGATCAACGCTTTGAAGTGGCACATTCTGGCGAGTATTGACACCATTCGTGTCAGCAGAATCATCCTTCTATCGCAGTTGGGTGTTTCAATCCACTCCAAGTGCCCGTCTGTTTTCCCGCCTGTTTATGCCTTGACATGCAACATCATTTTTGCAATACCTTCATCCGGATTTACTGGGCTCAATCCCTGATAAAAGAGGCTGATTATTCTCGCAAAGGCGCGAAGGCGCAAAGAAAAGAT
>JAZFSW010000433.1:0-4587 GCA_036446375.1 Desulfobacterales bacterium
GCACTTGGTCCAGAAGTCTGTAGACATTATTTCGAAGCTCAGTTGGTGTGATTTCCAAAACCATATACTTCCTCCTGATTCCATCAGATTCTGTATAACGAAACGCTATATCTCATCGCCTGAGAACTCAAGTCTTTATGCTTCTGGTTGTACGGGCCCAAGATGAATCCATAGAGAGCGTACGTATTTATAACAATAGACGTACGATGTTGTCAATGGGATTCGTCACAAAGCAAAATGATGACGAAAGTCAATCCGGCGTAAATGAGGTGTTGGGAAGATTCGCATCGCTGCGAATCTATAACCAGGATTTCCTATTTCAAGGGTACCCAGGCGCGTATGTAGCCGCCGTGGCCAAAGTACCTGGTTTTTTCTACCATGGCTTCAAAGAGAACCTTGTCCGATACCCAGTAGGGCTCATACCATTTTCTGTCCACATCCAGGATGAGGACTTTCCGGTTCTTGATATCGTAGGCGCCGATGGGTGAAATATGTGGATAGGGTCCGCCGGGAGCTTGGGTCAATACGTTTTGAAGATAGTGCACCACCAGGAAATCATCGGCCGATTGCTCGTTTGTTTCCAATACTCGTCGGAACGCATTGAAAGCCTTCGGTGTATCTTCCTTCGTTTGAACCATTTGGGTGTCACCTTTTGAAATCCCATATATCTTAAGGCTTTCGCTTAGAACGATATTGAGTTTCTCCAATGATAATCCCCGCCTTTTCTTCCACGGGTGCTGTTTGACGCTATCCAGCAGATCCGATTGCCTGATGATCGTGTCCGCATCTTTCAGTGCCTTCCCTGAACGGGCAAACCCGTTGACAATCATCGCCACACTGGCAACCGAACATGACCCACCGGTTATCTGAGGGACATAGTAGGGCATCAATCGCCAGAAATCGGGAGCGCTGTTTTCGTCGTTTCTGAAGAAGTCATTTGACTGGGACAGGGGAACGGCTATGGGCGCTTCTTTGGGTCCATACTTGGGGTAACCCTTACTGTCTGCGGCATGTGCCGACAGGGCCAGCCAGAGGCAAACCAGACATAAAGACAGAATAGTGAATCTGCCGGTCAAAGGTGCGTCTTCGTTTCCTACCCTCTGCATATACGGTGCTCCTTTCGATGAGAACGTTGACCCATATATTCTGAGAATACCAGATCCTGCAGGAAATTACCAATGATGAACAGTTGAGAATACAGTTGACTTTGCATCCACCATAGTGAATAAGCTCTTTGCACATCCATCAACCATCAAATAGACCGAGAAAGGAGGCGTAAACATATGACTGTTCTAACCAATCGCATATATCGTGTAATATTGCGCCTCGATGGGGTGACCGGCTGAACACATGTGAGTTAACTGTGAAAGATGACGGCCACTTCTTGTAGAGGAGTGGCCGTCTTGTTTTTATGAAAGCCGTGGCGCAGTATCTATTGCCACGGCTTTTGTTGTTTCTTCCATTATCCAGTGCCGTGGCGAAACATCTGTATTGTTCTTATGTCATACATCAACTGTCACGGATCAATGGGGGAGATTAAGCATGGATTTAGAAACATTAGGATGGAACCGTTTCTTTCAACAACATTTTGAACCCTTTAATGACCAGAACCTTATTCCGGCAAGAATAGCCAGGGAACACAAGAATATCTATGTGGTCTATACCGAAGCAGGGCAACTCACGGCAAAGGTATCCGGGAGATTTCGCCATGACGCGCAGGATTACAGTGATTTTCCTTCGGTTGGCGATTGGGTCGCCGTAAAGGCCCGCCCCGAGGAAGAAAGTGCTACGATCCATGGTCTGTTGCCAAGAAAAAGCACCTTTTCCCGCACGGCCGTTCTTGCCGGCAAAACCGAAGAGCAGGTTCTTGCCGCCAATATCGATATGGTCTTTCTGGTCAGTGGGTTGGATGGTGATTTCAACCTCAGGCGAATCGAGCGTTACGTGACGATTGCATGGGACAGTGGCGCTACGCCGGTTATTGTGCTAAATAAGGCGGATCTATGCGATGATGTCGATTCAATCATAGAGGAGGTCGAAGCAACGATCTTCGGCGTATCTGCCCTTGCGGTGAGTGCAGAGAAAAAGGAAGGGCTGGATCCTTTGCGGGAATACCTTACGCCCGGGAAAACGGTTGCACTGCTTGGCTCTTCCGGTGTTGGAAAATCGACGATCATCAACGGGATGTTGGGATTTGAGCAGCTCAGGACAGGTGCCGTTCGCGCCTATGATAGTAAGGGGAAGCATACCACCACGTACCGAGAAATGATTCTTTTTCCCAATGGGGGGATCGTCATCGACACCCCCGGCATGCGGGAGATAGAGATTTGGGCTGACGAGGAGGGACTATCAAGCACCTTCGGGGATATTGAAGCGCTTGCCGGTCAATGCCGGTTTAACGATTGCCGACACGATAATGAGCCGGATTGTGCCATACAGGACGCCCTTGCAGATGGCGATCTTGATGCCGGACGATTTCAGAGTTACATCAAGTTGCAGAGGGGACTGCGGCACTTGGCCCTTCGCCAGGACCAGAAGGTTCAGAGACGTGAAGCCAGGGCATGGCAGAAGAAAGTCAGCCAATTTCAGAAAGAAAGACAAAAGCTGATGGAAAAGGGCATTGTGCAGTAGTCGGTAGGTGCTGCTGGCCCAAAGAATAGCGGGGCTGATCGAAGGATAAACCTGGTAGAAGTCGGATATCGAATGTCGAAGTTCTTTAGAACCAGACCACTTACCATGAAGAACATGAAGAGCATGAAGGGTCAGGAAAAGAAGCACTTCAGGTACCGCTGTCGGTCGATCCCTGCAGCTCTGGGTTCAGATGAAACATCCTATTATCGGGTTGGTGAGCTCGGACAATTCCTTTCTTCATGTCCTTCATGCTCTTCATGGTGAGTCTTTTCCAGACTTGTTGAGAAACAGCCCGCAGAGCGAGAAGCGGCCCAATGTATTTCATGTTAGGGAATAGCACTACAGTTGAAGGGAGTACTCACTATGGCAAACCTTACGATAAAAATCGCAGAAGAAACCTTGCGCAGCGCCATTGAGAATCTGGATAAACGCGTCCAACTCTTGTCGGTTAATGACATCAAGAAGAAGGACATGTATCGTGTATCCCTGCTCAAGGATGGAAGGAGCGGGAGTGCCGATATCAGCAAAGAGGTTATCAAGACGTTTCTTGCCGGTGAAGGAAAAGGTCAGGGATTGCGAAAAGCACTGGGAAAAGCAGTCAGCCGCCTGAGTATCAATTACAGGACGTAAGGGCCTCGAAAACGACTTCCCCTGTCGATTCCGATGACTATCGGCCGAATACCACCGTCTCGCGTTCGTAGAGTTTAGCGACGACATAGGTTAGAATGAGACCGACACAGAGGGTGGCTGCTGCGGATACCGTCACGTGAATCGTTTCCAGTGGTTCGCCACGCATGAGTTTGTTGATGAGAAGCTGCTGGCCAAAGGTGGGTACCAGCATCATCCACAGCTTGGTCTTTACCGGCAGAAACGATAGCATAAGGCTGGGCAGTGCCGGTACAATAGGCAGCAGTGATAGATATGTCTGGGCTTCCTTGAAGCTACGCGTATATGATGCGATGATCATTTGCAGGGATACGGCAAGCAACATGATCGGGATGGTTATCAGGAAGATGGCCAGGATCGTGGATGGGGAAAGGCTGACGATTCGAAGCCCAAGATTTTCAAGGGATATGAAGCGAAGCACAACCATGAATGCGAGAAGACTTTCCACTACCGCAAATATTGTAAAGATCAGGGTTGCACCGAGTTTACCGAGAACAAAATCGGATCGTTTCGCCGGATTCATCAGCAAGGGTTCCAGTGATCCGCGTTCGCGTTCTCCGGTGGTTGTATCAATGGTGATGTAGAGCCCGCCCATGAAGCAGGCAAAGATGATAAAATAGGGTAGCATGGCGTTTAGAATGCCGGCTGCCCGGCTCTGGGGTGTGGATACATCAATACTTTCGATGGCCAGCGCATCTCCCACATTCGGGCTGATTCCCCGTGCAAGGAGCCTGAGCCTCCCAATACTGCTGCCATATGAATACAGCATGTCTTGTACACGTCTTCGGGAAACCGAAGCGGATTGGCGCGATTTATCGAGCACAACCTGGACCGTGGCCGGGAGTCCTTTGCGCAGGTCCTCACCGTAGTTCTCAGGAATGATCAAAACAACGTCAAGGTTACCGGACCGAACCGCAGCCTCAGGATCATCCGGTGCAGGCTTGATAGCAATGTCATGTTGCTTCAAGAATGTGACCAGACCGGGTGCATGCTGAACCCCTTGAATCGGGAGATCCAATGTCTTTTCTTCCTGGTCCGCCTGTACTTTTCCGATCACAGTGAACATTACTGCAATAAGAATGGGGCCGAGCAGGGGAAAAAAGATCGCACTGTAAAGCGCCCGTCGATCCCGCAGATTATCCCTCACCTCTTTGCGAAAGACGATACCTATCTGCTTCATCATAGCGTAGAACCCTCTGCCACCTCTTTGCGAAAGACGATACCAATCTGCTTCATCATAGCGTCGAACCCTCTGCCACCTCTTTGCGAAAGACGATACCAATCTGCCTC
>JAZFSW010000434.1:0-2465 GCA_036446375.1 Desulfobacterales bacterium
GCCGCAGGCGAGGTGGCCGGCGAGAAAAGCATAAAGACACTGGCTGAGGTGATCGATACCCTGAATCACGAGCCGGACATCACCAAACGGTTCGGTCAAAAAGGATTGGGGCAGCGGGATCTTGGACGGTCCATTCAATTGCTGATGGAAACCTCGGAAACCAATGAGGGCCGATGCATGTATGCTGAAGATGTATTCAAATCCATTGAGCGTGTTATCCTGGACTATGTTACCGATGCCAACGATCGGACGAAATATATGGAGGATATGAAAATAGCCAGAGGGCTGTATAGGGAACGGGTGATGACGGAAATCTTCAATGCGTATATGGATGAACCCTATGCGATTCGAAAAGATGTAATGAACTATGTAAATATGATTATCGGTGTTGATGCGGAGAATCTGGGTCCGGACAAAATGTGGAAATACAAGGATCCTCAGACCGGAGAGCTTAGCGCCCTGAAGATAGATGAAAAGTATATTCAGAGCGTTGAAGAGCGGTTGGGTTTGAAAACAAAGGAACAGCGCGAGACCTTTCGAACATCGGTGAGGAAGATATACGGGCAGAAAATGTCCGTCGATCCGAATTACGATTTTATGGATAATATTGAAATGGTCAAGGCCATAACCGACGTTCGCTTGAAATCCGATATTGCCGGTGCGGGCAGTCTTATCGGTGCTCTTGCCAACCGTACCAATGATGAAAATCAAAAATTGTACGACCGCATGATCGATACGATGTTAAACAAGCTTGGGTACTGCAACACCTGTGCGCAGAAAACCATCGAATATTTCTGCACGCAGAACGATGAGAATTGACGTGCAACGGGGGCAACCGAAACCGTGCACCGGTAGATCGTTATGAAAAAAGAACCTCTAATCACCGCAAAGAACACGCCTCCCATCGAAATCGATGGTGAGGTGCATCCTGCCCAGGTGCAGCACACCGGCCATAAGGGAATCGGGCCGGAAGTCCATCGCACCATCTATGGGCCACACGAAAACGATTTCTCTGCGATACAGTCCATGGCGTTGCCGCAAGCCACCTATGTCCACACGCTCGGCTCCATCGATCAACTCCTTGAGCGGGATAAACTGCGTGAAGAGGATGGATTCCCGAGGAAGATCAAGGCCGGTAGACTCGTCAAGCCGAGTAGGGGGGGGAAGGATAAGGTCATTCTCGTTCCCACAACCGTGGAGGAAAAATTCATCCATGATACCCGGCCAGCTCAATCCGACGCGGAAGAATCCTCCGGCGGATCCGGTGATGGAGAAGAAGGTGAAGTGATTGGCGAAGAACCGATCCACCAGGTCAATGGTTCGGGGGTAGGTGGGGCGGGCCATGGGGAAGGCGGAGATCACGAAATAGAGTCCAGCGCCTATGACCTGGGAAGGATACTGACCGAAAGATTCGAATTGCCCAACCTGAAGGATAAAGGAAAGAAACGGTCTCTGACCCGATACACCTATGACTTGACAGACCGGAATAAAGGCAGTGGTCAGATCCTGGACAAGAAAGCCACGTTGCGAAAGATCATCGAAACCAATATCAATCTCGACAATATTGCAGACATGGCCGAAATCGATCCGGCAGACCTGCTCGTATCTCCCAGAGATTATATCTACCGGATTCTTTCCAAAGAAAAAGACTACGAATCTCAGGCGATGGTCTTCTTTCTGCGGGATTACTCGGGTTCTATGACCGGAAAGCCCACAGAGATTGTTGTCTCCCAACATGTGATGATCTACAGCTGGCTCCTGTATCAGTACGACAAACGGGTCGAGACCCGGTTTGTCCTTCACGATACCGATGCAAAGGAAGTAGATGATTTCTATACCTACTATAACTCATCTGTTGCCGGTGGTACGCGGATAGCCTCGGCCTATGAGCTGGTAAACAGGCTCGTTGCCGAAGACAGCCTGGATCGGGATTACAACATCTATGTCTTTCATGGCACAGACGGGGATGATTGGGACAACGACGGGGGAAAGACCATCCCTGAACTCAAGAAGATGTTGGCCTACTGCAACCGAATCGGGGTCACTGTGGCCCAGAGCAATGGGAGACAGGCCGGTAATACCACATTGGAGAAATACGTGAAGGAGTCGAAGGTACTTGAGGAGTATCCGGAGCAGATTCGTATGGATGCCCTTGAAGAAGATGCCGGTGAAGAACGCCTTATCGAAGGTATTAAGAACCTGATTTCCTGAACTCAATAGCGAGCGCATTTCCTTTCCCGCCGGGGCGGGACGGAAAGCTGCAAAACAGGTATCAAGAAGATGGAACTGATTGACCAACATACCAAAGGGATTATGGAAGGGTGCAAGAAACGGGCACGGGATGCGGGCCTCCAGTTTGAGGATGAAACACTGGAATATATTGTGACCAACAAGGACCTTCTCGAACTCAGTCCCAAGGTCATGATCCCGACCCTTTATGACTATTGGGTCCATGATGTTGAGGT
>JAZFSW010000435.1:0-15686 GCA_036446375.1 Desulfobacterales bacterium
GAGCGGATCAAGTCCGGCGTCTGTCAGGCAGTTATTGTTAACAGCGGCAATGCGAACTGCTGCACCGGTGACCAGGGCATGCAGCATGCAAGATCCATGGCCGATCATGCGGCCGAGGAACTGGGGATTTCTCAAGATCTGGTGCTGGTCGCATCCACCGGAGTTATCGGCCAGCCCCTTCCTATCGATAGCATTCGAAACGCCATCCCGGACCTGGTCCATGCCTGCGATTCCGGGAAAATAGACGACTTTGCCCGGGCGATCATGACAACCGATACCGTTCCGAAAGTCGTCTCGCGAAACGGCAAGATCAAAGGGAAACCCTATACGATCACCGGTGTGGCCAAAGGTGCAGGCATGATCCGGCCGGATATGGCAACGATGCTGTGCTTTGTCTGTTCCGATGCGGGCGCCGCGCCTGATGTGTTGAAAGAGATGCTGGTAGAAGCAACCGATCAATCGTTTAACCGGATCACCATCGATGGCGATACCAGCACCAACGATACGGTTCTGCTCCTGGCAAACGGTCTGTCCGGAGCAAGCATCGACGGGATTGAGGATCAGCAATCGTTTCAAGCGGTTCTCAACGATCTGCTCCTTGAGCTTGCGAAAATGATGGTAAGAGACGGCGAAGGGGCAACAAAATGTGTCGAAATTCTCGTCCGGGGTGCTTCATCCGATAGCGATGCGCGCACCGTAGCCGATACGGTCGCCCATTCAACCCTCGTCAAGACGGCTCTTTTCGGCGAGGATGCCAATTGGGGGCGAATCATCGCCGCAGCGGGCCGGGCTGGTGTACCGATGGATCCGGACCAGATAGACATCTTCTTCGGAGACGTCCAGATGGTAAACAAGGGCCTCGGTTGCGGGAAGGCCATTGAAGCCGAAGCCACCCGGGTGTTGAAAACACCGGAATTTACACTGTTAATGGATCTGAATATGGGATCGGGAACATCCTCTGTCTTTACCTGTGATCTATCCATCGATTATGTAAAGATCAATGCGGACTATAGAACCTGACGAAGCAATGATGCGACTTCAAAAATATCTGTCTGGCGCAGGCTTCTGTTCGAGACGCAGGGGAGAAAAATATATCCTGGAAGGACATGTCCGGGTAAACGACCGGGTCATCACTGAACTGGGGACTAAGATTGACCCGGAAGAAGATCGGATCGAGGTCGATGACACGCCCATTGTTATGGATGAAAATCCGGTCTATATCGCGCTGAACAAGCCAAAGGGGTATATCACCACATGCCGCCGCAACCACCCGGATGAGAAAATCGTCATGGATCTGATCGATATTGCAGAGCGTGTCTATCCCATCGGAAGACTTGATAAAGACTCGACGGGCTTGTTGCTGCTCACCAATGATGGCCGGCTGCATCACGGTTTGTCCCACCCGTCCTTTGATCACGAAAAAGAATATGAGGTCCATGTCGCGGAGGCCATACCTGAAGGAGCCTTGCGCAGTATGGCAAAGGGTTTACCGATGATGGGCACCAAGACCCGGCCGGCTGGGATTCAAAGACTCAACCCGAAGGTATTTCGTATGGTCCTCAAGGAGGGAAAGAATCGCCAGATTCGCCGTATGGTGCGGAAGGTCGGCAGCCAGGTAGCAGATCTGAGAAGAATCCGGATTGCCAATCTGAAAATTGGCTCCCTTGCCGAAGGGAAGTGGCGCCACCTGACAGCAGATGAGAAACGTCCCCTCCTGAAAGACCTCTAACAGCCTATGGCAGCATGAAAGACATCGATAGCGACCAAGCCAACCAGATGGGTGAAAAGACGATCCTTCGTCTTTTGATACAGTTTTCCCTCCCTACCATTGCCGGCATGTCGGTACAAGCCATCTATTACACTGCTGACCGGATATTTATCGGTCATGCTCTGGGCCCCCTCGGCATTGCCGGACTCACGGTCTCCTTTCCTATCACCATGATCGGATTCGGATTGATGATGCTCATCGGCACCGGTGGAACAGCCCTTATCTCCCTCGGTCTCGGCGAAAAGAACATCGAGCGTGCCGAAAAAGTGCTGGGAATATCCATCGTTTTGTTTGTCTGCAGTTCCCTGATATTTACCCTGGTGGGATCGATCTTTCTGGATCCGCTTCTCGTCTTCGTCGGCGCCAGCGAAACCATCCTGCCCTATGCCAGGGACTATGTGCAAATCATGCTCCTGGGAACCGTGTTTACCGGCTTGGGATTCGGGATGAACAATTTCCTCCGTGGTGAGGGGAATCCGAGAGTCGCCATGATTATCATGGTCATCGGCGCCGTGCTGAACATCATACTGGATGCGGTCTTCATTCTGGGATTCCGGATGGGTATGAGAGGTGCTGCGATTGCGGCTTTGATAGCGCAATCGGCCTCCTCTGCCATGGTGCTCTATTACTATATCAGTGGGAAAAGCCTTCTGAAGATCCATCTGGAGAATCTCAAACCCCAGTGGGATATCGTCCGGAGAATTCTGGCCATTGGATTTGCGCCCTTTTCCATGATGTTGATGGACAGTGTTATGAGCACGATCTGGAATCGCCAGCTCGGAACATTCGGGGGAGATCTGGCCATTTCGGTCATGGGGATCGTATCGAGCATCAATATGTTTTTTATGTTTCCGCTTTTCGGGCTCAGCCAGGGGTCCCAGCCATTGTTGGGTTTCAACTATGGTGCCCGGAAAATTGATCGCGTAAAAAAGACACTGCTGCTGACGATTATCGTCGCAACCACGATTTCCGTGGTCGGGTTTCTCGTTACCCTCTCATTTCCCATCCAACTGATTCGGATCTTCAACAGGGACAGTGAAATTCTCATCGAACTCGGGACCGGTGCGATGCGTATCTATTTCCTGTCTCTGCCGTTCATGGGATACTCGATCGTCGCCTCAAATTATTTTCAAGCCGTGGGGAAGGCCAGACAGGCCCTGTTCTTGATCCTTGCCCGGTCGGCGCTTCTTCAGTTACCGGTGATACTCATCCTGCCCAATTTCATGGGGCTAAATGGTGTATGGATGTCCGCCCCCGTTTCCATGATAGGGGCCACCCTTTTGACCGGCATATGGCAATGGTTTGAAATGAAGAGTCTCAACAGAACACAGGCCGATCTGGACCCGGGAGAAACTTTCGTTGCCGGGTAGGGCTCTGACACACCGGAAAGACAGACATCCGGGGGACTCAATGTGATGCCCCCCGGATGAACCTTCCCGTGCCCATTTGGAGAGAAACCGATTCGATTAATGAACCGTGATCGACTTCGGTTTGATTTCCTCCGGCTTTGGAATTTCGAGTTTCAGAACACCATCTTTGAATGACGCTTCGATGGTATCGGCATTGACATTTTCCGGTAACGAAAACGTCCGCTCGAATTTGCCGTAGCTTCTTTCACGCCGGTAATAGGTGTCTTCCTTTGACGCTCTGTCAGACAGCCGTTCACCCCTCAATGTGAGGACCCTGTCCTTGACATCAATCTCGATATCCTTCTTGTCCACGCCGGGAATTTCAGCGGTAACGACAAAGGCGCCCTCATCTTCATAGATATCCACGACCGGATGCCAGTCCCCGTGTGTTACGGTATCGTCATGGCGAAGCGTGGGGTAAGAAAAGTTGTCAAATAAGCTGCCGAACCGATCGTTGAAGTTAGTCAAACGTCTGTGGGGGTTCCATCTTACAAGTTCCATAATTACACCTCCTGAATGCGTTTTAGGTTGATTTTCGTTCACTGAAAAAATGTTCTTGCCTTTAGACAGAAAAAATAATAACAAAACAGGCGTTGTCAAGATAATAATGGTGCTTATTTTATACATTACTAAAAAATGTTATTAGTCAAAGTAATGAAACGGCCCGAGAAAGGGTTGATCGCATCGCAAAGGAGAGTGGATCATGGCCAACAACAAGAAGGAGTCAGAGAGCTTTCCCGGCATCAGATTGCCCGGCACATCCGCATCCGATCTCAGAGGCAAACAATCCGTCCGGACGACCTTCAAATTGTCCGCAAGAACAATCAGCGCGGTTAGCATTGTCGCCACGCACCTGGGGATAAAGCAGAAATCTCTTTTTGATCACCTCATCGAAGATATCCAGTCCTTGAGCTCAATTGCCGATAAGATCCGGCACGCCGAAACAAGAGGACAGCGGAACGCAGACCGGGGTGCAGGGCGTGGCGTTCAGAAAACATACGTGATTAGCCGGAAATCACTCCGAAGTCTGGATCAGATCTCAAAAGACTACGATACGCCGCGGGATATGCTGGTTGAGTATTCGGTTCAGAGACTTCTGCCGATTATCAAACGGGAACGGGAGAAACACAAGAACCGGAAAGAGATATTCAGTGCTCTGGAGCAATATCTGACGATGGGTCGGCAGATACGCGATGAAGCCGTGAACCGACTGGGTGAAGACGACCCGGTGTCTCTGAAACTCAAGGCAGCCCTGGCAACCACTGAGAATGCATACAAAGACATCGCCCAGTTCATTGAAAGAGGAAGCATCATAGAAGACTTCTAGGTAGGCTCTTGTGGACGGGCGTGAACGGGCCATCATCGTTGGAGTATGATGGTATCTCTGTCCGTAATAAAATCAATAGCCATAAGAAGCGTCTCGTCTCCTGCCGTTTGCTCTCTGAAGGTACCTTCCTCGTCTATCAGAATGCATTCATCTGCGTCAACGGCTTTACCCGGAAAGGGGTGGTTACCTGTTTTGATTATCCCTTGACATAAAAATATGATCTGTCATATCCTCCTCTGCAACGATACACGGGCACCATAATATCTGTTTCAATTCATGTTCTATCAACCATTTTTGGAGGCACCAATGAGAGAAGCTTGGATTATAGATGGGGTTCGTTCCCCGCGAGGCAAAGGTAAACCAGGAGTGGGCAGCTTGACCCACATGCATCCCCAGCGATGTCTGGCACTGGTTCTCAATGCACTGAAAGACAAGGTTGGCTTTGATCCGGCCGATGTGGAAGATGTCGTTGCCGGATGCGGATCGGGCAGCGGGGATCATACGGCAGACATCGCCCGCCTGGCCGTGCTGGATGCGGGATGGCCCCTGTCGGTAACAGGCGTCAAGCTGGATCGGTATTGCGGCAGCGGCCAACAGGCCGTTACCTTTGCAGCAATGGGCATTATGACCGGTTTCCAGGAGCTGACCATCGGCGGCGGCGTGGAATTCATGTCCCATTTTGCGCCGACCCATTCAAAAGGCTTTCATTCCAGCAATGAGCATCTGTTTGAGCAATACCCCATGGTTCCCCAGGGCATCTCCGGAGATCTGATTGCCACCCTGGGGGGTTTTACAAGAGAAGATTGCGATGCTCTGGCCTGCGAGAGCCAGAGGCGAGCAGCGGTAGCCATCGAAGAGGGCCGCTTCAAGAACAGTGTGGTGCCGATATACAACGATGACGGCAGCCTGGCCCTCGATCACGATGAACATCCCCGTCCCGGAACAACCATGGAAGGATTGGCCAAGCTCACACCGGCCTTTGAAGCAATGGCGACAACCACTGAAAACGGGTACGACCGAACGTTTGTAGACATGTGCAAGGAGGTTTACCCTCAGATAGACAGGGTAGATTTCGTCCATACTGGCGGCAACTCATCCGGTGTGGTTGATGGTGCCAGCGCCATATTGCTCGCATCACCGGAATATGCCAAGGCCCATGGGCTCAAACCCCGGGCAAAGATCGTTATGGCGGCGACGGCCGGCGTGGATCCGGTCATCATGCTCACTGCCCCGGGACCGGCGGCTTTGAAATGCCTGGAGAAAGCAGGAATGACGAAAGAGGATATTGACCTGTTTGAGGTCAACGAAGCCTTTGCATCCGTGGTCCTGCAGTTTTTCAAAGATACAGGCGTGGATCCTGCCATCACCAATGTCAATGGCGGCGCCATGGCCCTGGGCCACCCCATTGGCGCCACCGGCCCCATGCTGATCCAGACCGTGCTCGATGAGCTGGAACGACAGGACAAATCCACCGGATTGATCGCCATGTGTACCGGCGGCGGTCAGGGAACCGCAACGATTATCGAGCGGGTATAGGCACTGAAGGTTCCGGGTTATGGGTTCAAAGTTCTGGGTTCAGGACCGCTATTTGGAACGAAAACAGAACTGCTGGTTTGCACCTATTCGGCTTGAAAAGAAGCAGTGTTCAGGTGTCAGGTTTCAGGTAGAAGCATTTCCCTGACACCTGACACCCGACACCTGACCCCACATGAAAAGGATGCGCCCGCGCACACAGGGTGTATCCTTTTCTTATGGCGCTTTCAGCTCCCGTGAGAGACGATAGACCCTGTCACACTCCTCGCATGCCATGTCAAAGGTGTTGCCGTAGATATAGGCCAGGCTGGCCTTTTTTGAGACGATCCACCCCACCTCGAGAGAGAGCTTCCAGGGCGTGAAATTTCGGATCAGCCGGTAGGCCCTTATCGGCCATTTCAACCAGCCATAGGTCTTGTATGTGGTTTTGATGATCTGTTGAACGGATCTGGGAAGAAGGGCATCGGATAGATTCTTTGCCTTGAAAAGGGTTTCAAGGCGCAGGTTATAGAGACGAGAGGCAAAGATATGCTCCTTTCCCCCGCTAACCCTACGCGCCCACGTCCGCATGCTTTCCAGTAGTGGCCCGATGGCGGCTTCCTCCAAAGGATCGGGGGCATCCGGAAAATAGGTTTTCGATATGATGGCCACGGCCTCGCCCACCGCAGCCTTCCATTGCGCAAAGGTGGGATTGGCCATCAGCAATGAAGGAAGACCCACCAGCCCATCACGGATCGCCTGAATCCGTGGATCGCCCTCCTGGGCGGGAGGTTCTGACAGGCCTTCGAGTTCCACAAGGGTTTCTTCAAGCTGTTCTTCCTGTTCTTTTTCGATGAAGGTATCGGTTTCATTGTAAGCGTCCAAGGCAAGTTTTCCTATGAAAAGATACAGGTCCACCATCAGGTATTTGACCAGTACCAGGGTTGTCAATCGCCGGGAAAGATAAACCGCCCAGACCAGTGGATCGAGAAAGAGAAGAAGACGCAGTGGGGAGATCCACCGGAACGTCGGTAAATGGGCCATCAACCATTGATACAGGAAGAAACCTGAAAGTTGCTGGTACCACTGATGACTTTTCTTGATGGTTCGAAGGTTAATGGCTCTGAGTCTATTGAATCCCGGTCGCTGGAGAATATAATCCAACTGGTTCAAGGATTTTTCGAGACTTTGGAGAAGAGCGCGAATACTGATCTGCTGCTCCGGACAGTCAGAATCCGGATAAAAACATGCGGCAATTGATTTCAGGTATGCCGGGATGTCCTGAAGTTCTCTGAGATCCGGGGAAAGTGATTTGAAAACATGCCGACAGGTGTCGTCAATGATCTCTATCCCCTTTTGAATGGGCAGGCTTTGTTCACCGGCCGAAGCCCTCAGTGCAGACAGTTCTTTCTTAAGCGATCGATTCCAGCCGAACGCACCCCGGGTTCGCCACAGGACGATCAACGCGCCGCCAAGAACGACCGTTGCAGAGACCGCCCATATCGCTTTTAATACCGGCCACCATTCCATGTGGATCGTCATACCATATTTGACGCGGTTTGACATAGCGATTCCGCTCTCGGGGACCTGGATCGCGGATCGATCTTGCCCCACATCCTCCACTCCTGACGCGCACCCCGCCTATTGAACAAGCCCTGCAAAGATGCTATGACACAAAAAAATGCCATCGAGGGTAATGGGTTGTTTACGGATGGCTAAACGCTATAATACCGCAGAGGTTTGGCTCACACAGCGCCACTAGGAACTGAAGATGTATAAGGTCATGATCCGGGACAACATGTCCCCTGTTGCACAGGAAATTCTCGAAGCCACCGGTAAGATCCAGGTGGTTGTGGACAACGATAAGGCGACCAATACCCCCGAGGCGCTTTCGAAAATCATCGAAACCTATGACGGGCTGGCACTTCGTAGCGGCACGAAAGTCACCGCTGAGGTGCTGCAACACGCGAAACGGCTCAAGGTCATCGGAAGGGCAGGCATCGGTGTAGACAATATCGATCGGCAAAGCGCCACCCGGCAAGGGATTGTGGTCATGAACGCACCGGGTGGCAATACGGTGACCACCGCCGAACACAGCATTGCCATGATGATGTCCCTGTCCCGAAATGTTCCCCAGGCCACCGCCTCCCTTCGCGCGGGAAAATGGGAGAAAAAGGCCCTGATCGGTGTAGAAATCACGGGAAAGACCCTCGGCATCGTCGGGCTGGGAAATGTCGGCAGGGTGGTGGCCGATCGCGCAAGGGGGCTGAAGATGAAGGTCATCGCCGCAGACCCGTATGTCAGCCCGAAGGCGGCAGGCAAACTCGGTGTTCAGCTGGTTACCTTTGATGAACTTCTCGCGGTGTCCGATTTTATCTCGCTGCACGTCCCCAACATGAAGGAAACGGCGGACCTGATCGACGCGACCACCTTGTCGCAGATGAAACCCACGGTTCGCATCATCAATTGCTCCCGGGGTGAAGTGATCAACCTGGAGGATCTTTACCGGGCGGTTCATAACGGGCAGATAGCCGGGGCAGCGCTGGACGTATTTCCCCAGGAACCGCCGGATGCATCGCTGGCGCTTTTCCAGCACCCGAAAATCATCTTTACGCCCCACCTGGGTGCAAGCACCGGAGAAGCCCAAATCAATGTTGCACGTATGATCGGCGAGCAGATGGCCGATTACCTCCTGGATGGCGTGATTACCAATGCGGTGAATTTTCCATCGGTGTCCACGGAAGAAATGCAGCAGCTCAGCCCCTATTTCAACCTTGCCGAAAAAATGGGTTCCCTTATCGGCCAACTCGTGCGTGCCCCCAACAACATTACCATCACCTATAGCGGAGATGTGGCTGACTTGTCTATCCGGCCGGTAACCCATGCCCTGTTGAAGGGGCTATTAAGTGCCTTTACCGACACGCCCATCAACTATGTCAACGCACAGGCTATCGCGAAAGACAAAGGTATCCGTGTAAACGAATCGGTCTCCCGGAATGACGATGCGTTTTCGAGTCTTATTAAACTCAAGCTGGAAGGCGCCGAAGAAACGCCGGATGAAATCTGGGGAACCATCTATGAAAAGAAATATCCGCGGCTGATCCGCATCGGCGATATGTATATGGACGCGATTCCGGAAGGATTCATGATTGTTATCCAGAATATCGACAAACCGGGTGTCATCGGCGATATCGGCACCACCCTGGGCGTGCACAACATCAATATCGCCCGGTTTCATCTGGGACGATCGGAGGATCGGGCCCTATGCCTGGTTAGCATTGACACACCGGCAGACGAAGCCGTCCTGGACGCACTGAAAGCCTTGCCCTTTATCCTTTCTGTCAAGCAGGTTCAGCTGGACTGAAGGGGACGCCGGAACCACGGGAATCACCCCAAACCCTTTTGACGATACCGCTTTCTTTTCGGGGGGAGAGGTGATACCTTCCATCAACTTTTGATCGTTCTTACAGGCGCTTTACGATAGCTTCCATCAGACACGGACAAATCAATTAGCATATAACCACGGGGAGAAATACAAATGAGCAAGAAACTACTGGGTATCGGATTGGGGCTTGTCGCGCTTCTACTGCTATGGGCGGGCATTTCAATCTATCCGGATTTGTTGTGGTTCAGGAATATGGGATTTTCCCCTGTTTTCTGGACCATGCTGTTGAGCCGGTTCGGATTCGGTTTTCTCGTCTGGTTTCTAATGATGATTATTGTCGGCGTAAACCTGTATTTCGCCAATCGCGCACACCCGGGCCGGAAGGAAGGTGCCTTTAAAGCCGCCGATGATTATTTTTCCCAACTGGGTCTTTCAAGCAGGACCTTGAATTCACTCCTTATCGCCGTTGTCCTGATTGTCAGTTTCTATATAGCATCAAGGGCTGCAGGCCAGTGGGATCTGGTGATGCGTTACCTGTATCAGCAGCCGTTTGCCAATGTAGATCCTATTTTCGGTCGGGATCTTGGGTTCTATGTGTTCTCCCTGCCGTTCTATTCCTTCATTCAAAACGGATTGATTATACTGACCTTTCTGTCGGGCCTGATCACGATTGGCTGGTATCTGAAAAATGGCGCCTTGAAAATTGAAGGCGATCTGATTCAGGCTGAGGGTGCCCCCCCCGCGTTGCCTGAGATTTCCATTTCCCCAAAAGCAAAACAGCACCTTATTTTCTTGGCGGGGATCATCGTCATGTTTCTCTCCTGGGGTTATTATCTAAAAATCTATGGGCTTATGTACTCTACACAGGGTCCGGCCTTCGGCGCCAGCTTTACCGACGTCAATATCAAGATTTTCGCGTATTGGATTCTGATTGTTGTCACCCTGGGCTTTGCCGGGGTTCTGATTCGTAATGCATTTACGTTCAAGATGAAATCAATCTGGGTAAGCGGTGGCATCTGGTTAGGATCGGTAGTGGTGTTGGTGATCCTGCTTCCCCTGTTGGTGCAAAAATTCGTGGTTAAACCCAACGAATTGGTCAGAGAATCACCCTATATCGAACACAATATCGCGTATACCCGTGATGCATATAATCTGAATCGAATCAAAGAGGTCGACTTTGAAGTCAGTGACCAGCTGACCGCCGAAGACCTCAGGCAAAATGACACCACGATTCAAAACATCCGGATCTGGGATGAGCGACCTTTACTGCAGACCTACAGACAGATTCAAAGCATCCGGCTGTATTACGATTTTCACAATGTGGATGTGGACCGATATGTCCTGAAGGGCCAGTATCGCCAGATCATGCTGGCGGCAAGAGAACTCGTGGTCGATCAACTGCCGCCACAGGCAAACACCTGGGTCAATAGACATCTAACCTATACCCATGGCTACGGTGTTGCCGCAAGTCCTGTCAATGAAGTGACCAGCGAGGGTCTGCCCCGCCTGTTCATCAAAGATCTGCCGCCATCATACGAACCGGGCCTGGAGATCCTCCGCCCCGAAATCTATTATGGTGAAAAAACGGACACTTTCGCCCTGGTCAATACGAAAAGCAAGGAATTTGACTACCCCAAGGGAGACAAGAATGTCTACACCACCTACCAGGGCAAAGGGGGCGTTCCCGTCAGCTCCTTTCTGAGAAGACTTCTGTTTGCCATTGAATTCTATGATCCCCAAATCCTGTTTACCACGTCTTTGACCCCGGAAAGCAGAATCATGTATAACCGCCGGATCGGGGAACGGGCCGGACTGATTGCTCCCTTTCTCGATTACGATGCCGATCCCTACATGGTTGTTTCCGGAGGAAGACTCTATTGGATTCGGGATGCCTATACGACCACAGATATGTATCCGTACTCTCTCCGCTCTTACGGGTATTTGGGGAATAAGCGGCTAAACTACATCCGCAATTCGGTGAAGATTACCATCGATGCCTATAACGGGGATGTTACATTCTATGTTATCGATGAAACCGACCCCATTATTCAAACCTATAGACGTATCTTCCCCAAGCTGTTTAAACCTTTCGAGGAAATGCCCGCGGATCTGCAGAAACATATCCGATACCCCAAGGATCTGTTTGATATTCAGGCGGCAACCTACACGAAATATCACATGGAAGATGTCCAGGTTTTCTACAACCAGGAAGACCTCTGGCAACTGCCCGATGAGTTGTACGGGGACCAGCGGCAAGAACTGAAACCCTACTATATCATCATCAAACTGCCGGAAGGAGAAAAGGAGGAGTTTCTCCTGATGCTCCCCTTCACCCCGTCGAAGAAAGATAATATGATTGGCTGGCTGGCGGCCAGGAGCGATCTGCCAAATTACGGCAATCTGCTGGCATACAAATTACCCAAGGACAAACTGGTCTATGGACCGATGCAGATTGAAGCCCGGGTGGATCAGCAGACGGAAATCTCCCGGGAGTTAAGTCTCTGGGGCCAGAGAGGCTCCAGGGTCATCAGGGGTAACCTTCTGGTCATTCCCATCGGTGATACCTTCATCAATGTGGAGCCGGTTTACCTGGAGGCAAAACAGGAAAAGAGCGAATCGGCAACGGCACCCCCATCCAGAGGCTTTACGCCCTCCCGGGGAAGAGGCATGCGCGGCCCTTCAGCATCGGCCGAACCGAAAACGGCTGCTTTGCCGGAACTCAAACGGGTAATTGTCGCCTTCAGCAATCGGGTCGTTATGGAGGAAACCCTGGAAAAAGCGTTGAGTCGCATCGTGGGGGAGGACCTTGCCGCCACACTCATTGCCGCGCCGTCGGGTGAGCTGGCGGAGGGGGCTTCGAGCACTGGCGCGTTGGCGCTGGAGCACTATAACAAGGCTAAGGATTTCTTGCGCCAGGGCAATTGGGCGGGGTATGGCAAGGAGCTGAATGCATTGGAGAAAATCCTGAAAGACCTTGCGGCAACAAGAAAGGAAGGGACGCCGTCCGAGCCCTAGGGCAAGGGGCCGGCCGGGAAGGCTGCGTTGGATAAAAAGGCATCCGTGCCCCATGGACACGGATGCTTTATGTTTGCATCATAGAGTTCTTACCCGGGTAACTCCCCCGACACTCATCGCATGTAGATGACTCTCAAGTTGTGGGGCATCGCCGACCAATCGGGTCGATCCCCCCCCAAATGTGAATAACCGGCCAGCAGATCGTTTTTGATCCTTCCTTCGGATTCCTTGCCGTTGCGGTCTGTGAGCTTGACTGATACAAATTCAAGGCGATTGTCCGCCGAAACAAATCTTATCTCCCGCAGGTGCTCAAAACGCGCAGGAATGCTTTTCCCCGCACCACCTTCAGGATAGAATCTAAAACCCTCCTGCGTGGTTTGGGTCAGGTCCTTTACCGGTGTGGTTTCACCTGTCTTAGAAACAACAACACAATCATAGGCTTCCGGTATCTCCACAGCGCCTGCTTTCTCCGGCACAACGCCGGAAGTCGGGCTGGAGCCGGCATATACGCTGGTGAACAGCAGTACACAGGTAAACAGAATTCTTAGGATGATAGGTTTTGCTCTCATTATATATTCTCCTGTTTCTCGGATAGTTGGTATAGCGTCCATACTGCCGAAATCGACAGATCGGCGGTGTTCTATGGGAAAAGCCGTCAAAAGTCAACAGATATGACTATCGGTCGGTGCGCTGGAATCTTTAGGGGAAATTTCCATCCATAGGTGCCGGAATGCAAAAAAGGAGGTCTTCTTAGAGGCCCCCGGCAATTGCACGAAAGGCCTCCACACTCTCAAATTCCATCTCTTCTCCGCTGTTGTTGTAGTCGACATAAGCTGATGTTTTTGCGATCACCACGTTGTGTGCAGGATGCACATAGATGAATTGGCCGTAGATACCAATTGCTGAATAATCGCCTTGCGGATTTTCCGGAATCCACCATTGGTATCCGTAACCCATCGGCCAGTCAGACGCGGGGTTGTCGCGGCCAGGCATCAAATGCGGTGCGTCAGGCGTGACAGAGGCCTTAATCCAGCTGGCTGAAACCAGTTGCTCACCTCTGAAATTTCGCCCCTCGTTCAGATAAAGCATCCCGAACCTGGCATAATCACGCAAAACGGCATTGAGTCCACCAAAAGCCATTTCTGTTCCGGTGCTATCGGTCAGCCATTGCGCATTGGCCTCTGCTCCCAAACGCGACCAGAGTTTTTCCTGCATATACGCCTTCAAGCTTTTCTTCGTTGCGCCCTTAAGTACCATGCTCAGGACCTGCGTATTGGCACTTACGTATTGGTTGAAGGTCCCCTGCTTTCGTTCATTGGGCAGGCCGGCAACAAACTCGGTCAACGACCCTGTGGTGAAGGAGGCAACCAAACGGACAATATCCGATTTCAAGTCGCCATAGTCCTCTGTAAATCGAATGCCGGAGGACATCTGAAGTACATTCTTTAGTGAAACACCTTCATAGCCACCACCTCTTAGGCTCGGGGCGTAGATATCCACTGGATCCTGCAAATCGGCGATCTTTCCTTCCTCCAAAGCCACACCAATCAGGAAGGACACAAAGGATTTGGCTACCGACATCGAGATGGTCTGTGTCGATGCCGTGTTGCCGCTGTAGTATTGCTCAAACACGATGATACCCTCTTTCAAAACAAGTAGCCCGGTGGTATCCGTACGCTTTATCCACTCGCTGATCTCTTTGGTGTCACCACCGTATACATAGGTTGCAGGCAGCTCCCGGGTTTTTTCTGGCAATTCGTAAACCGGACCGGAGCGATATACCGTGGAACTTGGGTATTTTTTGTATAACGATCGAAAATTCTCAATAATCGTATCCGGGTTAAAGATGTTGGCATACTCCCTTACGCCGCGGATCTCTTGAATGTCCTTCCAGAATACAACGATTGAAACAATCACAACCAGAACAAGAACTCCTGCGATACCTATCAGCGCTCGTTTAAGCCTGCTCATTTTCCACTCCTTCTGATTTCATACTGCCATCTATCCGGTGGACCGCCAAAGTATATCAGAAACCCATTTGGCGACGGTGCCAAAGTCGTATTCCTATGCCTTCAACCTTCTACCTTCAACCTGCCTTTTTTGCCACAATCCCGCTGAAGACGGGATCTCCGCTCCGCTTCGATCACGAAACGACAATCCCCGTGTGCTCAACCCCCGTCAAGCCCTAACCTGATTTCCGTGCTACAATGACGTATCGGCTGGTTACACCGATTATTCTCTTCTTTTGCATCGCAGATACCACGTTCTGCATTGCAGAAACCACGTTCTGCATTGCGGAAACCACGTTCTGCATTGCGGAAACCACACCCGCGTTGAAACGCTCCGAGGAGAGTGGCGCCTGCAGGATGTGAGTTTCTTCCCATCCGGCTTGACTAAGAATGCGAACATAATCCGTGACCAGTATTGAATTGATGCGCGCTTCATCCCCGGCAGGGGTGCCCTGGAAATCACGCTCTCCGAGGCGTAGGCGCTACGAGCCGGAGGCCAATCCGCATTGATAAATGCCATACGTGTGCTCTTCTTGGCATTTTGATGGGCCAGAGCGAAAAAGCGCTCCAGGAAATCTCAGCTATTAGCAGTCTGTAGGCGATGGCAGGCGGGTCGAATCGAATACAAGGTGGCCCTGAAGGGAGAAATAATACAGGATATGCGCACTCATCTGGGCAGGGATTCGACCGGGCCCGCCCGCCTCGCCTGAGCACGTTTTCCACTTGTCCCCGCGTTTCTCAGTTAAGCGAGTGCGATGGCGGGCAGGCCAATCGTCACCGAAACGGTTGTCGCCCCAGATAAACAGATGCAAAAGAGGTTTGACGGGGTAAACAAGTATTCCAGTTCCATAGATCCCATGTCCGCAGACCCCAGTTAAGTGACTTAAATCTTTGAACATCATCTTCCCCCTCTATGGCAATGGCCCAGACAAGGGGCTCTATCCATCCATGTTTCTCCGCCACCTTGGGTACGGAAGAACCCTTGTTTAAATCGGTATTCACCCATTTTGGCAACGTTGCCAATATGGGTGAATGGTTGGAAATTGTCTGCTGTGGCACGTTCAAACGCAGGGCGATACGATCGATGGGAATCCCGAGGCGGCGCAACCGAAAGATCTTCAGATCTATCTCTACCTGAATCGCGGCTCGAAGATCCGCGATATAATTGTCTACGGTTCGTCTGGACCGTCCGATGGCGCGACCGATCTCAACAAGGGGCAAGCGGGGATTGTTCTCATATGCTTGTCGGGCCGTTGATCTG
>JAZFSW010000436.1:0-5336 GCA_036446375.1 Desulfobacterales bacterium
TTGCTGGGTGGAAACACAGGGTTTTCCATTTTCATCGACTCAAGGATCATCACTTCCTGCTCCTCATCCACCTCATCCCCAACACTAACAAGAATCTCGATGATCGTTCCTGGCATTTGCGCAAGCACTTCAGCCATAAGAATTTCCTCCTTGGCATGTAGTTTTCCCGGTTGGGTCGAGCCCAACCGGGGTCCTATTATTGGTTCCTCACTCCGTATTCGATCCTGCTGTTGTGAAACAGCTATCATATTCGAGGGCGTTTAGCCAGCCGACGATAGAAAAAAGAATGGGATGTGTCAAGCGTTGTGGCTGATACTGGATCATGACCTGCAGTTCCGCCGGCTCTCCCCTTCAGGAAGAATCCGGGATTTGTCCGGTCCAACAGCACCCGTATCACGCAGACCATTTTTCATATTGTACAATGATATCCATGGGTAAACGCTCTTTCTTGACCACCCCGGGATCCCGGGGATAGCCAATGGGCAGCAATGCAACCACACGAATCCGGGCAGGGATATCCAGAATCGTCTTGACTTGGTTTTCGTCGAAAGCACCGATCCAGCAGGTGCCCAATCCCTCAGCGGCAGCACAGAGCGTGATGTGGGTAACCGCGATGCCAAGATCAATCGGGTAGCTGAGCTGGCCGCAAGGCATGGCATGTTCATCGGTATCCGCACAGCAGGCGATAACTGCCGGCGCCTGGGAGACATGATTCTGACCAAAAGCCGCCTCACCGAGTTTCGCCCGCGTCTCCGGTTGCTTCACCACGACAAATCGCCATTCCTGTCTATTGCTCGCAGAAGCAGCCAACCGCGCACCGTCCAGCACCCGCGTCATCACCGCTACCGGAATGTCCTTATCCGTAAAGTCCCGAACCGACTTTCGCAACGCAATACTCTCATAAATATCCATTATCTCTCCCTCAACTGAAAAAAGATTATTGGAAACTTCGGTTCAATCCGCCTGTGGCTGATCGTGGAGAGACCGTATGCTGAGCAGACAAGCATAAAGAGGGTCCCACAGGAAAGCACTCACCTTGGAAGGCGGACTTAACCCCCTTCAACACAGATGGACACAGATCAGATTTCTCTTATGCCTTTCAACCCTGACAATCTGCCTTCATCTGCCCTGGTCGGGCCACTTGTGGGGTCTAAGTTTGAGGCCCCTATACCTTCTCAATTCCCATCTGTGTAATCTGCGGATCCATTATCTGTTCTCGGCCCCGCCCGCTCTTGCCCTTAATCATTATCTGTGTCTATCTGTGAAATCTGTGTCCGATTTTCCCTTCTTACGGCGCATAGCTCGAGCGGAATATAATCCCCCACCGGCCGTCCTGATCGGTAACGATATATATCGCTTTGTACGTTGCGATCTTTTCGTTGTCCTTGTTGTATCGGGTAAACTGAACATCCAGATGCACCTTTCCCGGCGTGCTGTGGATGATCTCCCGATAGTCCCATTCGCTGTGATCCCAGCCGAACGATTTGGCGAATCGCTCAAAATCCATGCCTGCGGCATACTCTTCGGGAACGTTTGCTATAGTTACCGACCCATCACCGGCAATCCTCAGGTGAGGATAATTGAGTGTTTCCCGCCAGGCGTCCAGATCCCGAGCATTGAACTGGGTCATGAAATCATCGAGCACGCTCATGGCCTGGGCTTCGGCGCTTTCTGTCTCACTGTTACTATCATTCATGGTAATTGCTCCTCTGGGTTCAGCCCAGCCGGTCTGATGGTAAATGAAACTGAATTCTCTCGCAAAGACGCAAAGAAAAGAGCCTAAATACTGTCTTCTTGCCTCTGTGTCCTCTGTGAGCTCTGCCTGCCCAGTGAAATCTGCTCTATCTTCTATTTCACCGGGGTGAAAGAGAAAAATGTAATTTCACAAAAGCTCTATTGCGTGCCCTCACCCTTTTGTGCCAAGCGAGCCGCTCTTTTTTCCGGGGACTCCTGGAAGCGAGCGATAACTTTGGCTCTGTCTTTCTCATCAAGCATTTGAAGAATATTTTCGCCCGTTTGCGCGCTGTGGACCGTGCCGTCGAGTATCGATCCGTCGACATTGATCGCTGCGCCATTAACAAATGTCGCATCATCGCTGGCCAGCCAAAGAGCTGCCTTCGCGATATCTTCGGGCTTTCCGGCCCGTCTGATTGCCTGGGTTTTACTGAAAGGCTCCTCCATGGATTCGTATAGAGCCATCTTCTGGTCCTGGGTGAGTTCGGGGCCGAAGAAGATGGATGTCACGATACCCCCGGGGCAGATGCAATTGGTTCGGATGCCGAAGGGCCCCAGCTCGATCGATACGGATTTTGTCAGATGGATCACGGCCGCCTTGCAGGCACTGTAGAAATGATCGCCGTATCCGGTTCGCTGGCCGGCAATGCTGGCTGTGCTGATGATGGATCCGCTTCCCTGGGCCTTCATGATGGGTGTGGCATGCTTCATTCCGAAAACAACACTCCGGAAGAGCAAAGCGATGCCCCCATTGAATCCATCTTCGGTGACTTCATCTATCGGACCTGCGCCGCCCCCGCCACCGGCATTATTGAACATGCAGTCCAACCGGCCGAACTTCTCCTTTGCCAAGTCTACCGCGGCTTTTATCTGGCTCTCTATAGTGACATCTGTGTGGATATAGACAGCGCTGTCTCCCAGTTCATCTGCCAACGCCTCTCCGTGGTCATCCATGATGTCTGCAATGACCACCTCTGCCCCCTCTTCCACAAACAAACGAACCGTAGCCTGCCCAATACCACTGGATCCACCGGTGATAACGGCTACCTTATTGTCTAATCGTCCCATGCGTTCTGTTTCTCCTCACCCAAATAAGTGTGCCACCAAGGCACAAAGACACAAAGAAGGGCTTTCTACTGTCACAGAATCATCCCCAAGAGGGCCTACTGATCCCTTTAACTTGGTGCCTTATGCCTTGGTGGCGAAATCATCTCTGAAACAAGTTCTGCTACAGGCCACCAATAGAAATGGACAGTCGCAGACATTCCATCACTCGACCCCTCAATCCCTGGAACCCCTGATCCCTCTAACTTCGTGCCTTTGTGCCTTCGTGGCGAAATCATCTTTGAAACAAGCCCCGCCTAATCAATCAACGCGGAAGCGATAATCGATTTCAACTGACCCCGGAAATTGAAGGTGCCATCCGGCATGAACTGGGTCAGAAAGATCACGATGAGATCTTCCATGGGATCTATCCAGAAGGCAGTACTCGCCGCCCCACCCCATGAATGTTCACCCACCGATCCGACCACGCCGGAAGCGGGGATGTCTATATTCACTGCAAAGCCCAGGCCGAAGCCCACACCGGGATTCTCAATCTGGGTAAAAGTGCTCGTGGTCATACTTGCCATATCTCTGTCTTCGGGAAGATGATTCATGGTCATGAACTCAGCGGTCTTTCTGCCGAGAATCCGAACACCGTCCAGAACACCGCCATTCAGCATCATCTGACAGAACCGGTAGTAGTCAGAAGCCGTGGAAACCAGCCCTCCCCCGCCACTGAAGAATGTGGTCTTCTTGGTGTAGAGGGATTTTTCCGGATCATCCATGAGCATGAGAGTCTTATCCGGTCTCCGGGTATAATTGGCAGCAAAACGCTCCACCTTCTCCGGTGGCACATCAAAACCGGTGTCGACCATTTTGAGCGGCCCCAAGATCTGCGTTCTTAGGTATTCATCGAAGGGCATGCCGGAAATCACCTCAACAAGATACCCCAGAACATCGGTAGCGACAGAGTAGTTCCAGTGCGTGCCGGGAGAAAACTCCAGGGGCAAACCGGCAAGATCGTCGATCATCTTCTTAAGTGTCCCCGTACCGATCTCACATTTCCGATAGGCAGCATCCACATTGGTTCTTTCCATAAACCCATAGGTCAAACCGGATGTGTGGGTAAATAGATCCTGGTTATTCATCGGTCGACTGGGTGGTACTGTAAGGAAATCAGGGAGATTGCCCGATGCAAACACACGCAGGTTCCGCCACTCCGGGATGAACTTTTCTACCGGATCGTGCAACGCAAACAGCCCCTTTTCATAGAGCATCATCAGTGCAACAGAGGTGATCGGCTTGGTCATGGAGTAGATACGAACAATCGTGTCTTCCGCCATGGGTTTTTCCCTCTCCAGATCCATCATGCCAACCGGGGAAAAGTAGGCGATTTCTCCTCTGCGCGCAATCAATGTGATGGCACCCGATATTTTCTTGGGATCGATATAGGACTGAAGTAAATGAGGGGCGATCCTGGCGAGACGATCGCTTGACAATCCAACGTCTTCGGGGCGAATACTCATGCAGATCTCCTTTATCGTAAAAAGTTGAGGGTGTTCCTAAACACAATGCATCAGAGGCAAGGGCCGGAACGTGTTGCGTCCGGTACCACAGACAGAGAATCGCCACGATGCCGATTCGGGTCTGAAAGTATCGAAAACCCATTAATAGATCAACCCAAAACATCGTTGCGCTGAATTATAATAGATTGTATAAACAATGGAATCGGACACATCACCAGACCCTATTAGAGCTTGGGCGGAATGGGGACATCGGATATGCCACATTGGCCTTTTCGTTACATCCTGAAAATCCTGTCGAAGATCCCGTCTTCAGCGGGATTAATCCTGTCAAGCAAAAAAAGGATAGACTCAAATCAGATGGCGTCGTAGAAAGTCTCCATCTACGGCGTTATAGCGTTTGGCCAGACGTTCGACATACGGCATGTATGCCTTCACGCCTGGCCAACCACTATGCCTTGTATATGAAGATTTCTACTTAGCCATCGGCTATACTTTTTACTAGTTCATCAAAGGTGATCGCGGCTAAGTCAAATGGTTGCGTCGCTTTAGGAGGTAAAGGCAGTGGCAGGGATACTCGAGGGGATCAAGGTAGTAGAGATGGGGGTATTGGTCGCTATCCCCGCAGCCACGGCCACAATGGCGGACTGGGGTGCGGATATCCTGAAAATAGAGCCGCTTGAAGGAGAGATGACCCGGCATGTAGATGCACTGGAAGACCAGGATGATCCGGCTGCAGCGTTACCTTCAAACAATTGGCGCTTTCAGGTTTTGAATCGCGGCAAACGAAGCATGGCCATAGACCTCAAGACGGAAGCCGGCAGAGATATTGTTTACAGGATTCTGCGGGAAGCAGATATCTTCCTAACCAACTACACACCGTCTTCCGTCTCCGGCCTCGGAATGGACTACCAAACACTCATTCGGATTAACCCGAAGCTGGTTTACGGGAGTCTGAACGGCTTCGGCACCAAAGGACCGGACAGGGACTTGCGCGGACTTGACTACACGGCGGCTTGGGCTCGGGGCGGACTG
>JAZFSW010000437.1:0-6775 GCA_036446375.1 Desulfobacterales bacterium
CAGTATTGATTTATACCATGTCGGTCGTGACAGGTCATTGATATATCCGGACTCCGACATTTCGATTCTATAGGCATGCAATACGCCCGCAAGTTCCTCATATCCCAGAGGAAGAATCGCTGCGAGCACCGGAAGCTCAGCCGTGCTTATATTGACTTTGCCTTCATATGTAAAGGTGTTTTTTCCGGTCTCCTTCATGCCATAGACGGTCAAATAATCCGAAATTCCCTGGCTTCCCCCGAGAAGATAAAACAGTTCCGGTGTTACTCCCCGGACAAGAAGCAGTTCGCTGATATGGGCAAATCGGTCATTCTTGCACGCATAGGGGGGATCCAGATCCTCATAGTAATCGATTTCGGCACCGTTTAAGCCGGTAATCGCATCGTCGTCTCCTGAATCCAACCAATCTTTTGCCGAGTTGATAATCATCGAGGGTTCAATTTCCTCCAGGGAGTCGTCCTGGGAAATGGCCAGATACAGGAAACGGTCCCATAGCTGGCGTTGTGTTTCATTGAATTTTCGGGCGCCGGGAAATACGGCAAGGGCATTGAGTTGGATTTTTCCGAGCTCATCGGTAATTCGGACCGTGACATCTCCCGCCTCAAAGGGGATGTCCTGAAGGGCCTCGGCAATCTTTTCAGGATTTGCCCAGTCTTCCTGCAGGGTGTCGGTGATGGAGACCTTTTTGTCCTTGGCAAGCATAGCCATGGCCGTGTTAATGCCCGAGTTTGCCATATAGGAAAGGGTGATTCGATCCCGGCTGGTTCCCATGGAAATAACCGAGGAGCGTACCTTTCGGTTGAGTTCCAGGGCAATGGTAACAACGATGGTCACCACCGAAAGGGTGATAAGCAATGCGATGCCACGGTTGTTTTTTAGTACGCCTGGAATCATCTCACACCTTATTCGATTTTTCCTCTGTACAGGGGAAGCATTATCTTGGTTTGATACAGTTTGGGGGCAGCCGCATCGCCAACGCCGATGGATATGCCGATGATACGGGGTGTGGCGTATTCCGTGTCCGAGGATTCGGAATCCCACACATCGTATTCGGTTCCCTCTTCATCGAAGTATTTAAAAGCCAGGGCGCTGATGTCTTCACACAACACCGGATCGTTTTCATTTTCTTCAAATTCTTCAAACGGCTCGTAGGGATACAGGTTGTCTGCCCGTCGTATGACAAACGGATGGTCCTGGGTTTCCTGAACGTAGTAGATGATCTCGGCAATGCCATCGGCTTGGATGGAAAGGCCCAGTGGAAGATGGGCCGAAGAGGTAAACCGCAATCTTGAAAAAGGTGTATCCCCAACGGTGGTTGTATCGCCGACCAGTCGGTAATCTTCCGGTGGTGTGTCAAATTCCGGTGGTTCGTATACGGGGGGCAGCGTTAGATAGATCGATTGCAGGTCAGCCACCATGCGGTTGATGCAGTTCTGGGCCATTTCTGCCGTTGCCATTCCCTCCTGAACACTTTCGGTGTTGGAAAGTATTAGAATATGGGAGCTGAATAGCATCGTGACCACTATGGCGAAAATGGCGATTGCGATAAGGATTTCAAACAGCGTGAATCCTTCTGATTGTTTCTTCCCCGGTGACGTTGTCATCCTCTACCACATGCTTCATTGGGATGTAATTCATGGAAGTGTTTTTATCCCGCTTGCAGCGGGACTAGAGGCGCAGAGGACGCAGAGGATTTTTTGCTTTCCTCTGCGCTCTCTGCGTCTTGTGCGGTGACCATAATCTGGCTATGACAAAGTTTCCTTTTTTTTTGATCAAACCGGTTGCTTTTCAAGCCAGAGGCTGGGCTGAAGCCTGAACACTCAGACCTGAACCAACGATATCGATCCACCCCCTCTTCATTGTTGCATCCACCGCCATCTGTTTTCTCGACAGTCAATCATCTGAGAAACAGATACTGCCTTATGGAAAAAGTGGAGTCATCGCCATCGAAAACAATCGTGACATCGACTTGCTTGAGATCTTTTGCGGTGTCGCCCAATATCTCGGATTCCACGTCCTGGATCGTTGCCTTCCAGCTGTAACCGGGATGATCCTCACCGAAATCCCCCGCGTCATCTGCCAATTCCTCTATGGGCTTGGCCTGGAGTTCGGCCATCGTATATTGTGCCAACAGGGGTGCGGTGGTGTAGAATTGTCCGAAATTGGCCATGGAAAAGGTCTGGGACTGCAATCTGTTGGCCGCAAGGAGGGCAATGGCGATTATGGATATCGATATGAGAACCTCAAGCAGTGTAAAGCCGCTGTCGGATACTGCCGGTTGCTCGCGACGGAACCGATGCCTGCAGGTTAAGCTCTTAGTCGTCAGGAAATAAGACATCATCTAATCCTGTTAGTCTTCAATGGGGCTATGTCTAACTGATGGAAGTCAGGGCTCATCCCAGTCGCTGATCCTATAGTGGGATCAGTCCAACCTGAGAGAAATTCCATGTTGGTCTCATCACGGACTCCCACGGCAATTTCACTGAGATGACGCATACATCTTAGACTGCAATTCTCTGTTTCCGTGACCATTTCTGTGCCTTTCCGTGGTGAAAAACAGGGCGAGTTTCATATGAGGGCCTGACACCCGGAATTCATTCCTTGCATTCGATATTCGATGTTGGGTGTTCGATGTTCGACGTTCATCTCTTCCGAGAGGCCCCTATGTCTCAAAAGCAACATATTGCTCATATCGTTTCACCCGGTGCAGAAAGGGCTCGATCAGATAGGATCGTTGGCCGTTGTCGCCATCTTCGGTATGGATATACGCTTTATCCGAATACCCCTTCCTGTAGAAACGAATCTCTGCCTGTCCCGATGTGATTCTTTCTCTGCCGGGATATTCGATATCGAGCAGGTTGAGACCATCGGGCAGCACCAGGCCTTTCGATATGGCCGCTTCCGCCTCCTCTTCACTCATGGTATCGTCTGTAACCCACAGCTGATTATCGTCAATATCGATATGCAGGATGTATTGTTTCTGTTCCTGGACAGCCCGTTTCTTCAGGGCCGGAACGGTTAGAAGTATCCAGCGGGATACCTCACGGGAGGGGTCTGACAAAAGGGTGTTTCGAAATCGCGGCATGGAAAAAGCCAGCATGATACTCATAAGAGCCATGACGACGACAAGCTCAATGAGCGTAAATCCCCGATCGCTTCTTAACCTTGCCATTGCCGTATAGGATCCGGTATCGGCCAAAGGGCTACTCAATTTCCCAGCTGTTTATGTCCATATTCTTATCTTCGCCCCCCGGCACACCATCGGCGCCATAGGAGATGATATCAAACTCGGCCTGGACACCCGGGGAAAGATAGAGGTAATCGCCGCCCCAGGGATCTCTGGGGAGCCTGGATTTTTCAAGGTACCCACCCTTGTGATATTTGGCGGGGATCGGTTCGGTTTCCGGTGCCGCGATGAGCGCCATGAGGCCCTGTTCGGTACTGGGGTACATCCCGTTATCCAGTCGATACAGTTTAAGGGCAGATTCAAGACTGACAATATCGAGCCTGGCTTTGATCTGTTTTGCCTCGTCCGGACGACCCATTATTTTGGGAAAGATGTATGTGGCCAGAATCCCCAATATGACAAGGACGACCATTATTTCTATCAGGGTGAACCCGCGGTCGTTCGCTGGGTTCATGCGTCTGAATGGCATCTTTTTCTCCATTTTTCCTCCATCGGTTTCCGCAGGTCGGTCTCAACTGCCGTCTTGTTGATCCGGTTCGTTTCCGGCCGGCTCATCGTGCGATTTTTCCCGGATACTGTATATGGAAACGATATGAATATCAAGGTTTTTGGGTGTCTTTGGCGGGGGGGTTACGGCCGCGTCATCGTTCGCCCCGATACCTAAAATACGAGCTGATTCATTTCAAATATCGGAAGGAGTATGGAGAGAATGATGAAAAGGACAACCGACCCCATTATCAGGAGCATGATCGGCTGCAGCAGAGAGGTAAGACTCATTATGACGGCTTCAACTTCATTTTCAAAAACTTCGGCGACCTTATTGAGCATCGGTTCCAATTGGCCGCTCTGTTCGCCGACCTGAATCATCTGGATAGGAAGATCCGGAAATATATGGCTTTCTTCCAGGGAGACACTTAGCCCCTGTCCCTTTTCCACCTTATCGGATGCCTCTTCTATGGCGTTGGCGATGAGTGTGTTGCCGGCTACATTCTTAACGATTTCAAGCGCCGGCAGCATCGAAACGCCATTTTCAAGCAGCGATCCCAGGGTTCGGGTCACCCGGATGACCGCGATTTTCTTAACGAGCATACCGATGCCGGGCAGGCGAAGGATCGTTCGATCCGCCAGGGTCCGGCCCCTTGGGGATTGAATCATTTTCCGTAGGGCGAAGATTGCCACGGCTCCCCCCAATATCAACAGCCACCACGAGTCTTTGAGGAAATCGCTGATGCGGATCAGAATGCGTGTTGGCAAAGGGAGGACCTGGTTCATGTCCAGGAAGATCGACGTTATGCTCGGAACGATATAGGTGAGAAGGGCAAATAGAATGGCAGCGCCCAGTACGGTCATGAAAATAGGATACGCCAGCGCCGCTTTTATCCGGTTGTTTAAGGCCTGCTGCTTTTCGGCGATATCGGCCAGCCGGTCCAGAACGATTTCCAATGTACCGGATGATTCACCGGCCTGGACCATATTGGTGTATAGGGAGGGGAAAATCCCCGGATAGATAGAAAGGGCCTCGAAAAAGCTTTTCCCTTCTACGATGGCCTCCTTGATCTGGGACAGTATCTTCTTGAATACGCCCGATCCGGTTTGGAGTACCACCGTGTCGATGGCCGATACCAGCGGTAGACCGGCGCCGACCAGGGTGGCCAGTTGCCGGGTCATCATTGCGATTTCAGATGGTTTGACCCGGTTAAAGATCCGGCCGACAGAGAGCACGGGCTGGTCGTTCTTGCCGGCGATATCCTGAACTTCTTCGATGGAAATAGGATAGATCTTGGATACCCGCAGCTTCTGGCGGGCGGTAGATCCGCTTTCCGCATCAATGATGCCAGAGGTCTTTTTACCCCTGGCATCAAGAGCAGTATAGTCATAAACCGGCATTTATCGCACCTGCTTCAGTTGGTGAAGAGGGTCCAAGGATTCCAGGGGTCGAGGATTCAAGTGTTTGATTTGTGAAGACTTTATCAGCGCACGGAGTATCTCACTCGAAGCCCTGATCTCTTGAACCTTCTGGGAGCACGTCCACCCAATTGGCAATTCGTCAATCCCTGCATCGGTACAAGTCGGTCAGACGCAATTCCCAAATACATGAAAGAAGGACTCCTTACATGGGCACCATATAGTATCATTCCATGCGGTTTTCAAGAAAAGATCGTGGCCATGGAAAGATCGCTGTCACTAAGGCACCAAGGCTCCAAGAAGCCGTAGTAAGTACCACCAGAGCCATTGGGTTATGCGGGCCATTGCATTTGAACCGCAGAATATCGAACAAGGAATGTCGAATGTCGAAGTCCACGACCTTCATAATTCTGCGGTTCCTTGTTGAATCCCCGCATATTCGACCTGCCCGCAATGCCTCTGCACAATCGTATCGGCAGACAGATGCTGGTACAGGACCACACTTATTGTCCTTGCTTCAGCAGTTTGCATGGCAGGCGGGTATTCGCTGTTCAGTTGACTGGAATCTTTCAATTCAGCTGTCCCCCCACAACTTGCGGTGCGCTGCATCCACATCATTCTTGATGCGAGAATCTCCATCGAGAATCAGGCAACGCCGATCATCGGCGCTGTAACGGGGCCATTCAGGCAGGCCGGCACCATTGGGATCGCCGGTTCGTGCGAATGCGATGATGGTATTGGACCATTGCTCGGCCAATCGTTTGACCACCGGATCCTCTCCATCATGGAAGACAAACGCGATGGAATCCGGATCGGCAAATGCATTGAAGGTAAACGCCATCTCGCCGGCATGGGTTGCACCGAGGGGCCTTTCACCCATGGTGATGGTGGCCGGAAGATCGAACCGGTAGAGCCAGCCGCCGGAACCGGCAGCCGTTGCCTTTTCCGCTGCAGCGATACACGCACGGCGAAACATATCCCGGAAGATTTTCTCGTAGATCATGCGTGGGTTATCCTCCGGATAAGCTGTGCTGAGTGCCTTGAGGAAGGCCGTGGGGTCGGCACCATCGAGCGTGTTCCTGGCAAGCATTTTGCTTCCGGCAGTGAACCCGTCCTGGTTTCCGTCCGCATCGCGACTGGCCGCGGTAAAAAGCGTCCCTTCATCACGATTGGTTCCTGCAATGATCGGCACGCCTGCGGCGCCACGATCAATAATGGCTTCAGATGTGGAACGGGTAACCACGGTGCCGTCGATGCCGGGTCCGCCACCCACGCCGAGCGCAACAAGGTCTTCCGGGGACATCGCCTGCAATGTGTCAACGATCTCGCCTTGCTTGACACCGAGCTTGGCAACCAATTGGGACGCCGGATCATGGGGTGGCATGCCGGCACCCATGGCACTATGGGCGATGGCGCGATGATAGAGGCCGTCTGCCGATGGCGCAGCAAGAATGCTGAGAACCGCAGTGCCGCCGGCCGATTCGCCAAAGATTGTCACATTACCCGGGTCGCCGCCGTAATCGGCTATATTATCGCGCACCCATGTCAGAGAAAGAATCTGGTCTCTGATACCGTTTGACGCCGAACCGGCAAATTCGTCTCCCTGGCTCGCCAGATTAAGAAAGCCAAAGGGCCCCAGCCGGTAGTTGATTGTGACCACCACCACATCGCCCTGTTTGGCGA
>JAZFSW010000438.1:0-9770 GCA_036446375.1 Desulfobacterales bacterium
GTAACCGATGACGGGTAACGAAGATCGTCTCTTGGGGATGAGTTTGAGACCTTGGAGTAACCGATGACGGGTAACGAAGATCGTCTCTTGGGGATGAGTTTGAGACCTTGGAGTAACCGATGACGGGTAACGAAGCTCGTACCATCTTTCTGGATTATTTCAAACAGCGGGGCCATCAGGTTGTAAGAAGCGCCTCGCTTATCCCCCAGGACGATCCCACATTGCTATTTGTCAATGCAGGGATGGTACCGTTCAAACGGACATTCCTCGGTGAAGAGAAAAGAGACTATGTCCGGGCGACTGGCTCACAAAAATGTGTCCGGGCCAGTGGAAAACACAATGATCTTGAGAATGTGGGCTATACCGCCAGACATCACACCTTTTTCGAAATGCTCGGAAATTTCTCCTTCGGTGATTACTT
Organism: Desulfobacterales bacterium; assembly: GCA_036446375.1. GTDB lineage: Bacteria > Desulfobacterota > Desulfobacteria > Desulfobacterales > JAZFSW01 > JAZFSW01. Next base: position 422 of record JAZFSW010000438.1, read on the forward strand.
CAAGGAAAAGGCGATAGCCTATTCATGGGACCTGATAATCAATGGCTACGGTTTGCCGGCCGAAAAGCTGTGGGTATCGATCTACCGCGAGGACGATGAGGCCCACGATATCTGGCGCAAGGAGATCGGCGTGCCCGAAGACCGGATCGTCCGGTTGGGAGAAGAGGATAACTTCTGGTCCATGGGTGATACGGGTCCCTGTGGTCCTTGTTCGGAGATCCATATCGACCGGGGAGTCGATTTCGGATGTGGCCGTCCGGAGTGTACCGTCGGGTGCGAGTGCGACCGGTACCTGGAATTCTGGAATCTCGTTTTTATGGAGTCCAATCGGGATGCATCCGGAAAGATGACTCCCCTCCCCAATCCGAGCATCGATACCGGCCTGGGACTGGAGCGGATGGCGTCCATCCTTCAGGATGTGCCCACCAACTATGATACGGACCTTCTCATGCCGATGATAAACCGGGCAGCAGACCTTTCAGAGATCCGGTTGGGCGCCTCCCCGGACACGGATGTGGCGCTTAAAGTGATTGCCGATCATAGCCGCACGGCTGCTTTTCTCATCGGTGACGGGATACTTCCTTCAAATGAAGGGAGGGGCTATGTCCTGCGACGCATCATGCGCCGGGCGATTCGCTACGGTCGGAATATCGGGCTGAGCGGACCTTTTCTTTTTGAGACGGTCCGGGTCGTCGGCGAAATCATGCGGCCGGCCTATCCGGAGCTTAAGGAAGCCGATGCGTTTATCACCAATGTCATCAAGAACGAGGAAACCCGGTTCTTTGAAACCCTGGATAACGGTCTAAAACTACTCAACGATGCCCTTTCCGAACTCAAGGCAGATCAGAAACAGGAAATACCGGGTGATATTATATTCAAGCTCTATGACACATATGGTTTCCCGGCGGACATTGTCCGGGATGTGATTCGGGACCAACAGATGACCTTGGATATGGACGGATATAACGAGGCAATGGAAAAACAGCGGTCCCAATCCAGGTCCATCGCTACCTTTTCAGGTGTCCGGGAGGCATACAAAGACCTTTCCGCTCGCGGTGTAAAACCCGAGTTTGTGGGATACGAACAGACATTTTGTGAAGCGACGGTCCTCTTGCTTGTCCGGGATGATGCTGAAATAGAAGAAGCCGACAGCGGCACGGTAGAGATTGTAACCGACAGGACCCCGTTTTACGGCGCATCCGGTGGACAGGCGGGAGACGTCGGGACCCTTTCGGGGCCAGGCTTTGAGGTGGCGGTCTCAGAGACCCTAAAGGACCCGACCGGTATTGTCATCCACAGGGGTGAGGTCTTGTCCGGGAAGCTGGAAAAAGGAGCTCCCGTCACCCTCACGATAGACCGGAATGCACGGGATGCCACCGCACGAAACCATACCGCGACCCATATCCTCCATGCGGCCCTGCGGCAGATCCTCGGTGATCATGTGAAACAGGCAGGGTCTCTGGTTGAACCGAACAGACTCCGGTTTGACTTTACCCACTTTTCCCAGGTGAATACCGATGATCTGAATCGCATTGAGGATATCGTCAATGAGCATATCCGGGGAAACAGCCCGGTGCATACCGAGGAGATGGCAGCCGAAGACGCTTTTAAATCCGGTGCCACCGCCCTGTTTGAAGAAAAATACGGCGATCGGGTCCGGGTGGTATCCCTGGCGGAATTCAGCAAGGAGCTCTGCGGCGGAACCCACACCCGGCGCACCGGAGATATCGGGCTGTTTAAGATTCTCGGAGAATCGAGCATCGCCAGCGGGGTCAGAAGGATCGAAGCCCTGACCGGGGAAAGAGCCCTATCCAGTGTTCAGCAGGCATCGCAGATCCTTCAGGATATGGCACGGCTGATGAAGGAAAAACCGGCGACGATCACCCGACGGGTTGAGAAATTAATCGAAGACCACAAATCCCTTGAAAGAGAAGTGGACCGGTTAAAGGCCGGACTCGCCTCTCTTAGCACGGCAGATGTGCTGGATGATGTAAAGACGATCAATGGTGTTAAGGTTCTTGCCAAACAGGTCGCTGTGGATTCGGCCGCCGCTCTAAGAGATCTGACAGACCAGCTAAGGGATAAAATGACATCCGGTATCATTGTACTGGGTGCCGTTTCCGGATCGAAGGTGCTTCTGGTCGTGGCAGTGACCAAGGATCTGACGGACCGGTATCATGCGGGCAAGCTTATCAAAAGGGTTGCCGCGCTGGTCGGCGGCGGCGGTGGCAGGCCGGACATGGCTCAAGCCGGCGGGACCCGGCCGGAAAAACTCAGCGAGGCACTGGACACGGTCTACGATATCCTGGCGGAAGGCTGACGATTGGGTGTCAGGTGTCAGGTTTCAGGCAGGCCTTTGGCAGAAGTAAGCCCTTTAGAGCTCTATCCTGACACCTCATATGTGACTCTTCATGTTTCATCACCACAGAAAAGGCACGGAATCAGTCACGGAAACAGCAAATTGCCAGGCTGAGATGCCTTTTCAATTCAGTGAAATTCCGTGGAAATCCGTGGTAAGACCATGTTTGAGTTTCTTTCTTGACTGGACTGGCCGCTTTCCAAGCCAGCGACTGGGCTGAACGCAGGACACTTTGCTTCAAGGCCAAAGCGGCACCCATCGGTATTTTCCCGGTGGTGTGGCCCTAAGCCCCCTTCAGAACGTCGATCATCGTAAAGATCTTTCCCGTTACGTTATCTTCAAGCTTTTTGTGCAGGAAGGCAATCCCATCAAGAGCTCCCTGGGCATAGATATCCCGCCCGTTGATGTTGTGGGTGAATTCAAAGGAAACCGTTTCGTCTTCTGAGGCAAGGGTGTAGGTATGCCACGCATGACCCGGAAGATACGCTTCAGGGATGTGCCACTGGTCTTTCTGAACCGCGGGATCTCTTTCTTGTTCAATCATCGCTTCAGTAAACGGGATACCCATGGCGTTGAAATAGGCGATCATCGCTTTTGCCGTTCCGCTGGTGTCTGCTTTACCTTCCTGATGACTTTCCCTTATTTTCAGCGAATACCCCTTGAATAGATCAGGAAAGGTCTGGGCACCGTATTCCATTATCGCCTGGAACCCGACGATCTGTTTTGCCATGTTGGGCGCGATGACTGCGGAAACATCCGATGCAGCAACCGCCGCATGAAGCTGCTGCCGGTCACCGCCTGTGGTTCCCATGACAAAGGGAAGATGGTTCTGACAGTAGAAGTTCGCATTGCTGTTGACCGCTGAAGGATGCGTAAAATCAGCGGAGATGAAGGTTCCTTCTTCGGCCTTGATGCTATCGATTGCTGCTTGCCGGTGATCCGGCCGGATCAGCTCGATTCTATGGCCATCGATATCCATCGTTTCACCGGTGATTTCCGGACCGGTAAGGGCGTAGGGGATCAGACGGAATCGGTCATCTCCCAGCAGATGCCGGGTGATGGTCACCACCACGTTTCCGGGGATGCCGTTCATCATCACTTTAATCGGGTTCATTTTTCCATCTCCTTGCTGCGCAAATGCCCCCCATGTGAATCACAGGATTATCCTTACAGGCAGGCTGAAAGTATCCGACAGGCCAAGCTATCGCTACAATGGTTTCTTGATCCTGTCAACGATCGCTTTCACTTTGGGGAAATCGTTATCGCCAAGGGAAAGGAACTGGTGCTTCAGAGTGTTTATTGCCGCGGGGATGTAACCTTCGAAATGGGACTTTCCCTTGACCCGGGTCAGGTACCCGTATGCGCCGAGAATCTGAAGGTTGCGTGCGATGGCACAATAACGATAGCTTCTGGCAAAATCGGTGGGCGTTGTTGCTGTGAAAGACGAAAGTTGCTCTGTGCAATACACAAGAAGTTGGTCCTGCAGGGCGTGGGGCAGATTGACATACGGGTCGATTAGCAGGGATGCCAGATCATACTGCAGGGGCCCGATGCGGCCGGCCTGAAAGTCAATCACGGTAAACGCGTTGTCTTTTACCATGATGTTTCTGGACTGAAAGTCCCGGTGCATGAAGCCGTCGACGGCAAACTCCAATGCCCGGTCCGCGATCACGGCAAACTCATGGACGAGATCCTCAAATGCGGGATCCCATCCAAGATACCTCTTGAGGAAAGCGTCAACGAAATACCGGCATTCCCTTTCAAGGATCAGTGCCTTGTCATACACGGGGCTCTGATAGCCCCAGGAAGGATCAAAATCGATTGCCCCGGATTGCGACATTCCAATCAGCAGTTGAATAACGGATTGATACGTCGTTGCGATGATGGTCTCATTGCCGGCATGTCGAACCACATCCTGCAGGTTTGTATCGCCCGCATCTTCCATGAACACAAGGCCCGAAAAGGTATCGGAACCATGGATGGTGGGTATCGGTAGCCCTCTTTTTTTCAGATGGGATCCGATGCTGACGAATGAATCGACTTCCAGGGGTTCCGATCCCAGACGGATCCCATGGTCGGCCAGGATGAGAGTATGGTTTCCCGATGTCAGTCGATACCAGATGCGATCCGATCCATCGCCGGCAAGTCTTGTCCGGTCTATGGCTGTTTCGATACCATCCGGGAATGCACGATGGAAGGCTTCCGGTGCCATCTGATTAAACGCCGCATCTTTGTACCGAGCCGGTGTTCCGATATCTTTCCAACGTCCCCTTTCGGGCACAAAAGTCTTTATGCGCTTTCCCCGGGACATCAATTTCCGGTAGGCATCGATGCTGCTTGAAAATATCTTCTCCGGGATCACCTGCAACACCCCCGGATTCACCACCTGGATGCCGGTAAAGGTCAGTCGGCTTTCGCCCTTGGGGTGGGCTGTTGACGCGGGTTCAAAGTCGGTAACATTCCCATCATCACCTACCGAAACGGTGTTGAATTCTGCATCGTCACAGACGACCAAGGTAACCGGATGGTGATGCTGCAGATGGAAATCATAGACTTCGTTCAAGTCAATGTCGGTGAGGATATCGCTGTTTATCACGATAAAGGGTCGGTCATCCCAGAAATCAGCAGCGTTCTTTATGGACCCGCCGGTGCCCAGCAGTTCCGGTTCATACCGCGTGTGGACCGGAATGTCATAGGACTGACGGGATAGAAAGGCATCGATTTCACTGGCCCGATGGTGGGTGTTGATGATAATCGCCTCACATCCTGCCGATTGCAGGTAGGTGATGGTCTTATCCAGCACCGGACGGCCGGCAATGGGAAACAGCGCTTTGGGGATGGCTTCAGAATAAGGGCGGAGCCGCGTTCCCTGGCCCGCTGCAAGGATCAGTGCTTTCATCGCATCCCCACTAGAGACAATCCAGGTATTTGCGGATTTCCCCGGTATAGAAATCGATGATCGCACTGTCATCGGCTCCCGTTATGCCGCGGGCGCTAAAGAACTTCATGGCGTTCTTGTAACTCACCTTTGACAGGGCCTCTTTTCTTTCAATCTCCTTGGACCGATACACCTGATCTCCCATATGCATGATTGCCTTCAATTGGCTTTCAGTATCCATCGGATCTGCCGAATGTCGTTTCAGAAACTTCAGGGTGATCCAATAGGATTCCAGATAGGTTTTCAGGAAGACGGAAAAAAACTTCAATTTCCGCAGACCTTCGGGGGTCACGTTGTATCTGCCCGCAAGCGAGGAGTGAGGGGCGAGTATGGCATCACTGACAAATGCGGTGATGACTTCCTCGACCTGGTCTGCCGGATTCTTGTCGACATCGAATGCGAATTCGTTCTTAAACAATTTCTGAAGAAAGATATACTGGTTTCGGATATCGGAGGGTGAGAACTCAAATGTGTCGCTCTCAAGGATGGACAGGGCGGTAAAGGCGGCCGGCATAAAGAAGATCACGCAGCCATTCTTGTAGTACTCGAGAACGGGGCGTCGATTGTCGGCGATGACATATTCTTCATCCAGAGGAGCATCCCCTTTTTCGTCCTGGATCTTTTCAATATACCTGTTCTGGCAATAATCATCTAGAACCATCCGTGTCGCATGCTCCGGATCAATGGCCAGGGTGTCGGCAAGGTTTGCATGCTGGGAGTCAAGATGGGTCATGTAGGTTTCGATGTGCGACATCAGGTGATGAAAACTGAACCGGGCTTTTGAGCAGTTGAGAATTGCTCCGGCAACCAGGGCATGGGGCGTGACAACCGACATCCGATCGATTGCGTTGATGACACGGAATCCCAGATTTCGGCAAAAACTACCCCGCTCTTCTTCATTCATCTGCTGCAGTTCTTCAACAGAGGAACCGGATTGAGACAGCAGCATCCGAAGCGAGATCGGTTCATGAAAATTAATATAAATCTTCCCGTAGCGCTTCTTGAGAAATCTTCTTGCTTTGAAGACCTGGGAGAAGTTCTCCGGGTCTTTTTCCCCTCCTTCAAGTTCATCCAGATAGGACCGTTCCTCCAGCACCCGATCATATCCGACGAATACCGGCGCAAATATCATATCCTCGCATGCTCCCTGCCTGAATGCCTCAAGCAGGATGGATAGCAACCCCAGTTTGGGCAATATCAGTTTTCCGGTCCGGCTTCTACCTCCTTCGATGAAGAATTCTATATTGAATCCTTCCGCCAGAAGCCTATAGATATACTCGCCAAACACCGCTGAATATAACACCGCGCCTCTGAAAAACCGACGAATAAAAAACGCTCCCGCCCCTCTAAACAACACACCCAGGGGAAAGAAAGAAAGATTATCACCAGCAGCCACATGGGGACAAGGCATGTTGTTTATCCACAGGATATAGGACAATATCAGATAATCAATATGGCTCTTGTGACAGGGGATAAAGACAATCGGCCCCTTGTGAGATATGACTTTTATCCGGTTAAGACCGTCATGATTCATCGTAACCCCATCAAATATCGTGGTGGTGATCCATTTGACGATGGCAGCAAGGATCCTGATAGTCACAGGATTATATCTGGCAGCGATGCTTTCCAGGTGGGCATTGGCGCGCCTGCGGACCTTCTCAATCGGCATCGCGTTTTCTTCTCCGTAGCGTCGCATGACCGCCTGGAGCCCATCGGCCGTCAAAATGCTTTGTTTCAACTCGATTTTCGATTTCAGATAGGGTCCTGTAATTCCCTGACGGTGTCGGTTCATCTGGTCCAGGAGGTGGCGGCGTAGCTGAAGGGCCTGATTCTCAGGACCCAGTCCCTTGTTTTCTTTCCACCCGAGAAAGGCCTGTAGGTCGAGGGGTTCGGAGACTTCTATCTTGATTTTATCTGCCCGGTTAATCAGGATAATCAAGCGCCTGATCTTTCCGGGCTTTGTGGCCGAACCGAATAGAAAATCCCTCAGGGTGGGTTTTGATCCTTCCGGTTTCTTACCGTAAAAGAAAAGCAATGGCACAATGAAGATCGGACGATCAATGTCCTGCTGGGTCATGATGAGACTCTGGGTCGGATCGTTGTTTGCTCTGACCAACCTGCGGTAGAATCCATCGTCGTCGATCAGGGAAAACAGCGCGCATCGACCTTGGGTCAGCTCCCGCTGGATATAACCGCTGCCATAGGGATCGGGTAAGGAAAAGTGGTGGGCAAAATAGTCCAGGTGAAATATGAAGATTCTGGCCATGCGAGATAGGGATTGCCACATCCGGATCCGGTAATCCAGGGCCAATTCGGGGATGGGGAGTCCTTCTTGACGGAATCGTGTGTGATAAAAGAGGTGTTCAAAGTGATTCTTGTGTTTGGTGACATAGACAACGGAAGCCTCCGGTGGAAGGTCCTTTATAACCGCGATCGTGTGCGGGCCCATCCGAATGCCGGAGAAGAACAGCCTTAGGAAAAAAGACGACAGTTTCCCGGTCCGGCCCTGAAGAAAGCAGCTATACTGGTGCTGTGCGTCCTTGACAATAGCGGCAATTCGCACACCACACGATTTTCTCAGGTTAAGCCAGTTTGTCTTGATCCCCTGCAATATCGTTTTGGCTGCTATCTTCATTTGAGACGTGACATCCTCCCTGCGATATGCCAACAGCAGGACCAACGCTAGCAAATGTCGGATTTGATTGCAATCCTTTAGGTCCGGCTCCCGGTTTTCCCCCGAGAAGTCAGCGGGTTCCTTCGGCTATGGTTTGGAGCGTCGGCAGGGGGGAAACGCCGAAAAATTTCTTGCGTTAGAAACGATGCTATGATAACGCTACTGGTGTTTATCGTTCATAATCACTTTACTTCGGAAAACAAGGAGACGGAATTATGAAGACACTGATCGGTGGCGTAGTCGCAGCAGTATTGGGCATCATAGGGCTTTCGGTTTGGTTTGGCGAGTTTTTCCAGATCCTGAAGGGTGCCATCCCCATAATGCTTCTGCTGGGGGGTGCGCTGGCAATTTACCTGGGATTTGACGAGCTCAAAGACAGCTGGAAGTCTGAAGATGCCGGGGGTGCCTCCTCTTTTGACACCGGGTCGGAAGATACGGTAAAGATAAAGCAAGAATTAGATGATCTTAAGAAAGAGAACGAAGATCTGAAAAAGAAGACCGATAGTTAGGAAAAGCGCCAGTCAGGAATAGGCGCTCCATCCATCCGGGTAAGACATTGCGACAGTCCTGTATTTAAATGACTACGTTCAGGGCTGTCGTGCCTGCCTTTAAGCTCCCCTTCACAGGCCCAACGGGCGTCGCGTTGTCACTTGATCTAACCGGGTTCTCCGTTTGCTCTGGAAACCGCTTGGGTTGCAAGCGTATCTGCACGTTCGTTTTCCGCCATGCCGGCATGACCCTTCACTTTTATGAATTTCAGGTCGTCAAATGTCGACATTATCTGCTGTATCGATTCAATGAGATCCGTATTCTTTTTCGCCTTCCATCCCCGGGTCAACACGCCCAAGGCATAACTGCTGTCCGTATGAACCCTGACGGGCAACCGGGTTTTTTTCAACGCCATAAGGCCGGCTCGGATGGCTTCGAGTTCGGCGATGTTGTTGGTCGCTATACCAATGGATCTGGATATTTCCTTTTCGTGATCCTCAAAGCGCAGGAGAACACCGATACCTGAAGGGCCGGGATTTCCAGAAGATGCGCCATCGGTGTATATGCATACGGTGTGGGGCGGGTAGGTTTCCTTTTTCGGCGGGGTGTCTTTCTTTCCTGTTCTTGTCTTTTTTCTCGCAGATTTCCTGCCGGAAGGCGCGGCCTTACCCGTCTTTTTCCGCAGCGTTTCATTGTCTATGGGCGTAACCGATGACCGGTGAACCCAATATTCGTAGTCTTGACCCAGCTGGTATTTCAACAACACCTTGCCGTTTTTCTCACGCAGGTTCCCATCCGGTGTGGTTGCCACCCACACCTTGTTGGTTTTAAACTGCATTCGTTTCCACTCTTTTGTCTGCTTGTCCATAGTCTTTCTACGCGTAAAGAT
>JAZFSW010000439.1:0-2296 GCA_036446375.1 Desulfobacterales bacterium
CCGGATGGCTTCGAGGGATAGGAACGCTCACGAAAAATCTTCCAGACACCGTCTTTTTGCCTGAATTCCAGTCGTTTATAGCCTCGGCTATCGTAGGATTCGGTCTTGTAGTGCTGTCTGAAATAGGCATAGGCCTTAGGGTCGAGAACGCGAATCTTGAGATTTGAAACCGTGACCGTGATTTTCCTATAGCGATTATTCAATCGCTTTTTGTAGCGTTTCCAATCCGAGAGAGTCCTGCCTTTATCGGAAAATGCCGGATGGTAATGGGAAATATACGCATCGAGTTGTTCTGCCGACCAGGCATTTCGCCAGGATGCGACAAGCCCTTCTATCGCTTCCTTAGCCTTGCCATCATCCCGGGAAGGTTCTGGTTTTGCTGTAGCCACCATACGCGGATCTTCATCCCATTCCCGTTTCAGAAGGACGAGAAGACTCTCTGTCGGATCCGCAAGGTAGACCCTGGCCACACCACCGACACCCCGGGGTGTGTTGATCCACACCTTTCCGGAAGCAACCATCTGATCCTGATAACCCATCAGAACAAATTGACGATAATCGGCCTTTGCAGCGGCATGTTTCTCCGGCAGCATGACTTGCTTAATTACCGGAATAACAGTTGCGAGATCCCTTTGCGTCGGTGCAAAGCGATAGGGCAATCGTTTCCCTATGATAACGGGGGTTTCGCTGAAGGTAATTCGGCTGTCCAGGTCAGCCAGATCCTGATTATTCAGCACGAGACACCCGTTGGTGGAGTAAGAGGTCACCTTGCGATTCGTGCCGTGGACAAAAATTCCGCTTCCTCCCTTCCCCTCAAAGGCATCAAAGGCGTCGGGATAATTGAGTCCAAAGGCCCGGTCGCCGAAAATCGTTACCTTCTTATCCCGGAATGTTTTCACATTGAAATAGATCCCTTCAGGGGTCTTGTCGTCATTTTCAATCTGTTTATCACCCCGCAGCTTGCCGGTAACACACCGGTAGGTTTTCACCTTCTGATAATGCCCGTCATAGCGATACAAATGTAATACCTGCAGATCTTTTTCGATGAGGATAAGATGGATTGGCTCACTGCCCGTCGCGTGATAGAGAATCGGGCCGTCCCACAACCCATCATCTTTATTCTGCGGTACCGGTGTTTCAGCAATGGTGGACGGGGCAGGGGTTGCAAGCAGAACACCTTCGGATTCTTCGGAAAAGTGGGTTAGCAAGTAGATGGTAAGAAACGCGAGAACAACGGTAATAGATACGCCATAGGCAACCGGCTTTCTCTTGTCGGCCTTCTTCTTGCTAAGAATATTGGGTCTAATGCTCATATGGGCAAACGATGACCGGGAGTATTCGGAATATCGAGTGGAGCTTGAGGGTCCCACCCACCTGCGATGGGATGGCTCCTATTGCACCTCAACGTTCAGCCGCTCTGCCAGCTTAATATGGTCTTCCGGTGAGATCCACTCTACGTAGAGGTAATTGAGGATGTCATCGTCCGATAAACCAATATACCGGGCCGCCTTCACGGTAAATTCATAGGATTCAATTTCCGTGGGTCTGTCAATATAGGCGACATCTCGCGGATACAGATCCGCTCCCTCGCGTTGCTGCTTTACATGGTAAAGCTCATGAAGGATATCAAGGTACAGGACCTCGGCTTCCGAGTTCCTTAAGTGTCCCAGGCCGACATTGATTGTCCCCGTATGATTATTGACATTCATATAGTGGGGCGTGTCCACAATTTTCAACTGGCTCGTGGCAAGAATCTCATCGACCGTCTCCAATGTGCCAAACATCTCCAACATCATCGGATCGTCCCGAAGCGTGGGAAACGCATCGGTTATTCTAAGTTTTCCCGGTTCTAATTTACGGTTAATCTCAATCATAGTCGCTCTGCTTCTTTCATGGAATGCGGGGCAGAAGGCCCCATTGTCGTTTACATTGACAGATACGATCATTTCATTCATCGGCCAACCCATTCAAAGTTTTCGGTCCATACCATACCTATTCGGTATTTTCAATGGTTGTCTGGTGGATATCAGGGGAACGCGAGATCGTTTTCCCCTTGGCCATGAGATAGGTTCTCAGATTTGTCTTTGTGTTCTTTATCCCCAATTTCTTCCGGATATTGTCTCGATAGGACTCAACTGTTCTCGGAGAAAGATCAAGAAAGTTTGCCATCTGCCTTGTCGACAACCCCTCTCTCAAGAGATTGATGATTTGAATCTCGGCCGGTGTGAATCTCAAACTTCCCAAAGCCATACCATAGAGAAACGGGGACATGACATCGACAAGATTTCTTTCCAGT
>JAZFSW010000440.1:0-5353 GCA_036446375.1 Desulfobacterales bacterium
TTGTTCCCCACATGCTCTTTTATAGAAGCGACGGCCTCACAACTGTTATGATCGGTGATTGCAATTGCCTGTAAACCCGCATCGGTGGCAGCTTCTGCAATCTGCTGAAATGTTACCTCTCCGGCACTGTAACATTTGGAAACCGGTGTATGGATATGGAAATCGATCTTCTTAAAATCTTGATTCAATACGTCTATTTCCCCTTGAAATGCGGCTCTCGTTTTTCCACAAAAGCCCTTGCACCCTCTTTGTGATCCTCGGTCTGGGACAATCCTGCCATTATCCTTGCCGTGTATGTAAATGTTTCCTCAAGCGTCATGCTCAGGCCTTCATAAATGGCCCTTTTGGCCGCCTGGATGGCCAGCGGGGGTCCCTTGGCCAGTTTTTCCGCCAACTCATTGGTGGCTTCATCCAACTCATCGTGGGGTACGACTTTCGTGACCAGTCCTATCTTGAGGGCTTCTTTGGCATCGACCATGTCACCGGTCCAGATCAGCTCGCAGGCTTTGTCCAACCCCACCAGCCGTGGGAGAAAATGGATGCCTCCCATCGCGGGGATCAATCCTCTTCGGATGAATACTTCGGCCAATTTTGCCTTATCCGAAGCGATACGAATGTCACAGGCAAGAGAAAGATCCAGTCCGCCGCCTACAGCATAGCCGTTTATCGCCGCAATAACCGGCTTATCCAGATTTCTCAGTGCAAGGGCATAATTTTGACGTTCCGCACCTTCCCCGACGCTGCCCTGGTCAAGACGGCCCTTGACCATGGCTTTGACATCGGCTCCGGTTGAAAAGGCCCTTCCCGTGCCGGCAAGAACAAGAACCCGGGTCTCCTCGTCGGTTTTCACATCGGCAATCGCGTGGAAGAACTCTTCCATCATCCGGGGGCTGAATGCATTCATTGCCTGTGGCCGGTTGAATCGAATCGTTGCGACCCGGTTCTCTTTTGTGAAAATGATATCTTCATATTCCATAGCGCACCTCTTCCTCAAGACAGTCCCGTAAGAAACCATTTAGAGAGCAAAATGAATTCGTTACGTGCTCAAAAGTATTGAATTTCAGACATCTTGCATTATCGACCAAACTTTGTCAATGCTGCACCCACAGAACCAACACCTGTCGAGTTAGGGATTATCGTCAAGCTGAATCTAACGCGCCGTCTCGACCAAACTCACGGCCTCGGGCCGGTGGCGGACAGGCAATCCAATCGCGCTTTCGACGGCGAGCTTCAAAACAGGATTGACTTGGTTTGGAACGATCATGTATACATTTTATCTGTCAGCTGATCTGGGTAGTAGATTAGTGTACCCGTTACCGGGATGGAGTTGAAGACGTTATCTTTTACCATCGAACAGGGAGGTTTTAATGGGACCGCTTAAAGGGGTAAGACTCGTTGAATTTGCCGGGATAGGACCCGGACCGTTTTGTGCCATGATGCTGTCGGACATGGGTGCTGATATCATTCGTGTGGATCGTAAATCCACGTCACCGGATATGGGGGGCGCGAAGTACAATATACTGAACCGGGGACGACCTTCGATCGGTCTTGATCTAAAGACCCCGGAAGGCAAGGAGGCAGCTTTCAAGCTCATTGACCAGGCCGATGGGTTGTTTGAAGGATTCAGGCCGCAGGTAATGGAACGATTGGGCCTTGGGCCGGATCTTTGCCTGGAAAGGAATCCCAAACTGGTCTTCGGGCGTATGACAGGCTGGGGTCAGGATGGCCCCCTTGCCCCTGTTGCCGGACATGACATCAATTACATCTCTCTAACCGGTGCGCTTCACGCGATTGGTCCTGGCGACGGTAAACCCAGTGTTCCTCTAAATCTCATTGGTGATTTTGGTGGCGGGGGGATGATGTTGGCCTTTGGTATGGTATGCGCGCTTTTTGAGGCGCGACAATCGGGTAAGGGCCAGGTCATAGATGCGGCGATGGTCGATGGCGCTGCCGCACTGATGGCCTCTGTCTATGGTGGCTGGAATAGTGGTGGATGGGTGGATCAGAGAGGATCGAATGTTCTCGATGGTGGCGCGCACTTCTATAACGCCTACGAAACATCAGATGGCAAATACATATCGATCGGTTCCATTGAACCTCAATTCTATGCGCTTCTGCTGAAGCATGCCGAGATCGACGATCCGGAGTTCCAGGCACAGATGGATAGGAGCAAATGGCCGGCATTTAAGGAAACATTAACCACGCTCTTCAAGACGAAGACCCGTGATGAATGGTGTGACATCATGTTGGGCACCGACATCTGTTTTGCCCCGGTTCTCTCCCTGGAAGAAGCAGTGAAATACCCGCATAATGTGGAGCGGGAAACATTTGTGGAGATCGATGGGGTGATCCATCAGGCACCGGCACCGCGATTCAGCCGGACCTCTCCGGAGATTCAGGGCTCTGCCCCCGCCCAGGGGTCCCAGACAGAGCCGGCGCTAAAGGATTGGGGCTTTTCATCTGAAGATATCGAGACGCTTCGGGTGGCGGGAGCAATCTAGGAGAGAACCATAGGACCCTACCACGGAAGATCGTTGGAAAGGGCTACAATTCACCACGGAATGGCACGGAGCGTCACGGAAAACTCAGCAGAAAAACAATCTAGCGCTAGGGAGTACCCCTGTCTTTCTGCTGCTCAGTGAGGTTTCCGTGAAAAATCCGTGGTTAAACTATCCCTTTGGCAAGGGAGAAGGAGAGAGAATGTCTGAAAATACCACGCTTGAAATCTTTTCCGATTACATTTGACCTTGGTGCTATTTCATTACCGGGTGTATTGAAAGAGTAACAAAGGAATTTGAGATAGATGTGCGCTGGACGGCCTATCCGCTCCACACCGGTATCCCGGAGGAAGGGATCTCCCTTGGGGCGTCTACGGCCAAGAGCAAGCACATCGATGAGATGAATGAGCGGCTGAAGAACGCTGCGGATGAAGCAGGACTGCCGTTCGGTCGCCGGACCATGTCCTACAATACCCGTCTCGCTCACGAATTGGGCAAATGGGCGCAATCCCAGGGCAAAGGGGATGCGTTTCACAATGCCGTATTTCGGGCCGTTTTTGCAGAGCGTATCAATATCGCTTCGTCATCGGTCCTTATCGATCTGGTCGAAGGCATAGGCCTTTCCGGAAAAGAAGCCATGGGTATTATCGAAACGCGTCCATTTAAAGACGCGGTCGATGCGGACTGGTCACGATCCCTGGAAATTGATCCGGAGTATATCCCGTCCCTGATGATTGAGGACCAGCTGTTGGTGAATCCCCAGGAGTATGTTCTGTTCGATCAGTTCATGCTCGAGAATAATGTGAAGAGGCGGAATCCCAATGGTCACTGAAAAAGAGGAGAGAGAAGAAGATTCGCCAATGGTGTCGCCGCTGGGAAATATCAGGGTTGTGGAACTGGCAACGATGGCTGCCGCCCCGATGGCCGGAAGGCTTCTGGCGGACTGGGGAGCGGATGTCATACACGTGGAGCATCCGGTCACCGGAGACCCCTGGCGTACCTGGCTGACCCAGGGTGGAGTTGAGTTTCCCCCAAAACTCAGTTACCAATTCTGGGAGAATTACAACCGGAACAAGAAAAGCCTTACCCTTGACATCAGTCATGAAAAAGGCCTTGAAGTACTGCACAAACTGATCGCAGGGGCAGACGTTTTTATCACCAACCGGCGTCCCTATGAACTGGAGCGCTATAACTTGCAATATGACACATTAAGCCGCCTGAATAAGGGATTGATCTTTGCTTCCCTCACCGGATTCGGCCGCAAGGGACCGGACAAGAACGCTCCCGGCCAGGATACGATCGCTTTCTGGGCCCGAACCGGTTTCATGTACTTGCTGCAGCAGGGGGATTCGGCCCCTCCTTCTCCTGGATATCGGACCATCGCCGCCGGTGATAAGGTGACCGGGATGACCCTGGCTTGTGGTATCCTCCTGGCCATCGTGGCACGGGGGCAATCCGGCGTGGGTCAGGAGGTGGATGTGTCTCTGCTTAATACCGGCATTTTCACCCAGGCGCGTCTGGCGTTGCTGTTGGGGGGATCCGAGGAGCTATATGAGACAGAGGAGGAATACGAAGCGGCTTCACGGAGTGAAAGGGAAAGTGTTTCTCCCCTGTATGTATCCTTTGAAACCAAGGACAAACGCTGGCTGCAATTGAGTTTGGCACCGCAAGACCGCTACTGGTCTCGATTCTGCCAGGCCATAGAAATGGACAGCCTCGAAAAAGATCCCCGATTTGACTCAGTTGAGAGCAGGGCGGAGAATCAGCCCGCGCTGTTCGAGATCGTCACGGAGACCTTTCGCGGAAGAACCCTGGCGGAATGGGAGGAATGTTTTGAGCCGGCCGATCTGCTATGGTCTCCCATAAAGTCACCGAAAGAGGTCCTCAAAGACCCCCAGGTTTTGGCAAATGAATACGTCGTGCCTTTCAATCACCCGGAATTTGGCGATATTGAAGTGATGGCCAACCCGATTAAGCACAGCAAAACACCGGCCACCCTGAGAACTCCGGCACCGGAATTCAGCCAGCATACCGAGGAGATTCTATTGGAGATGGGTTATACATGGGAAGCTATCGAACAGCTCAAGGATGAAGAGACGATTGCCTAATCGACCAGCCGTCCATTCTCATCCCGGATCTCAGGTCCCCTGACCCGGGCCCGGCCGTCACCAAACTTTGCATCCCGCTCGATAAAGGCATCCTTGAGACTCTTTTCGCTTGCTGTCTTCCCGAAGCCTGCGGTGGCTTCAGCCCTGTGAGCTCTGGCATCCCCTTCCGCTGCCATGCGCTGAAGGGTTCTTGCGCCCATGAGTTCCAGACCGATATTGATGATTCGCTTGTTTGAAGAGAGCAGGTCGACATCGATCATCGCCATGCGATCGGCCAGCTGTTCCACTTCCTGTTCCAGCAGATCCGGGGGTACCGATTTGAGTACCAGACCGATCTCTTCTGCTTCCTTTCCGGTAATCGTATCACCGGTCATGGTGAGCCGTTTGGCCCATTGGGGTCCCACATTATACAGCCACATATTGTTGGGCAATGCCCCCATACTTCGGGCCGGTGGAAATCCGATCGTCGCATCGTCTGCTGCAATGAGCATATCGCACAACAGGGCGATATCCGTTCCCCCGGCAAGACAGTAGCCGTGAATCTGTGCGATGACCGGCTTGTGCATGTCAAACAGCGCCATGCGGAAGCGTTGAGCCCTTTCAAGACGCCAGGAATCATCGTCGATGGTCCGCCCGGTGCGGTACTCGTTGTCTTCCGATTGCACCCGGGATACCGGAACAAGATAATCAGCTCCGGAAAGATCATACCCCGCGCTGAATGCTCTACCGGCTCCTTTCAGAATGACT
>JAZFSW010000441.1:0-2954 GCA_036446375.1 Desulfobacterales bacterium
TCGGCGATCTGTTTGGCAATCGTTTCGGCCCTTTTGTTTCTATCGAGTGGGTGGTAGGGATATTGGTTGTCATCCAGAAATCCAATGATCTCTTTGTTGGTGTATCGGGGACCCAGATAGGATCCTTGCTGACGATCGTTTCCGGTTGATTTTTCCCTTTCTTTTCCGAGGTATCGGTGCCATGCCGCCAGGGCTGCGCCCAGCGCCCCTCCGGCGTCTCCGGCTGCCGGTTGTATCCAAATGTCATCAAAGGGTCCTTCACGCAGAATGCGGCCATTTGCTACGCAGTTCAGGGCAACTCCGCCTGCCATGCACAGCCGATTCATCCCGGTCTCCCGGTGGACATGATGTGCCATCTTCAGGACAATCTCTTCCGTGACCGATTGAATGCTGGCAGCAATATCCATTACCTTCTTGGTGATGGCTGTTTCCGGTTTTCGGGGTCGACCTCCAAAAAGCGCGTCGAAGTGCCGGTTGGTCATGCGTAAGCCGCCTATGAAGTCAAAATAGCGCAGATTCAACCGAACGGAACCATCTTCCTTGAGATCGACGAGTTTGTTTAGAATAAGGTCTTTATATATCGGTTCACCGTATGGGGCCAATCCCATGAGCTTGTATTCGCCCGAGTTGACCCTGAAGCCGGCGTAATATGTAAAGGCCGAGTAGAGCAATCCGACAGAATCCGGGAAATGGAGTTCCTTCAACAGCGTTATATCTTTCGATTCCCCGAAGCCATAGCTGGCCGTGGCCCATTCGCCCACACCATCAAGGGTCAAAATGGCCGATCGGTCGAAGGGTGATGGATAGAAGGCGGAAGCGGCATGGGCCTCATGATGTTCGGTGTATAGGATTTCGCCGGCAAATCCCGTTTCCTTTCGAATGATCTTGGAAATATGGATCTTCTGACCCAGCCATAGGGGCATGGATTTCAACCACGACAGCAACCCTTTCGGGGCGATGGATAGATAGCTTAACAGCAAGCGGTCAAATGTCTGTATTGGCTTGTCGTAGAAAGCGACATGGAGGATGTCGTCCATGGTTATGGACGCTTCTTCAAGGCAGTACCGGATAGCATTCGTGGGGAATTCCGCATCATGCTTCTTTCTCGTAAAACGTTCTTCCTGGGCGGCTGCCACCACCTGCCCCTCTTTCACCAGACACGCCGCAGAATCGTGGTAGAAACAGGATAGGCCCAGGATGTATGTGTCAGTGCTGCGATGGCTCATGCTATTGTGGTATGGTCCTTTTTGGGTCCAGTGTTGTGCTGCCTTGGAGACGTTCCAATACAGTGATTTCTGGATAAGGATAGCCTGCTTGATAGCCAAAATCAAGTAGCGAATAGTGCTGCAAATGGCGCGTCTTCACAAAAAATCGCCCCCCCGTTTCTCTCAACGGGGGGGCGATACTGTTGCGGAAGAATTCTATCCTGACGGGATGCAGAACCAGCCGGTCGTGCTTCAGCTGTTACCTGCTGAGTCCCTCTACCACGTCATGCCCTTAGATGCGAGCATGTCCTGTGCCGGTTTATGACCCAGTTGCGCGGCCTTTACCAGATCGGTTTTGACGTTTTTCTGTTGGCCCAGGCCGATCCGGCATGCTGCTCTCTGATAATAGGCGCGGGCGTAATCCTCGTATAACTTCAAGGCTGCACTGGTATCTTCTATACAGGCTTCAAACTCTCTCGATTCCATATGGTCGATGGCATCGTTGCTGTATGCTTGAACAAAATCCGAAACGGCTTTGGAACTATCTTTTAGATAACCCGCATAGAGTGCCCCTCGATTCCTATAGGCGGCTGCCAGCCCAGGAGAATTCTCGATTGCCTTCGAATAGGCATCTATGGCCTGCTGGTGTTTGCTGCTGAATGAAAAGTAGCGCGCTTTTTCAAACCAGTCCGTGGCGATGAGCCGATGCGTGGCGTCAAGGTAACGCTGATTCAATGCGGTCTTGCTACCGGAAGCCTTCCCTTTCTGTATCTGGATAATCTCGTTCATGGCATCGGTTGCCAGGGAACGTACCATACTGATTTCGCTGAAAACTTTCTGGTTTCCCCGTATTGCGGTTATCAGGGGTAAGACCTGCTCCAGGGCAAATCTCGTCTTTGCTTTCAGCTTGAGTTTTCCTCGTCCCCAGTTTTCCTCGGTTTGCTCAAAGGAAATGATGCTGCGCAGGATCACCATGATATCTTCGCGAGCAGGCAGTAGTTCATAGGAAATCCCTTCCGATTTGCCGTAAATTTTCTTGGATACGTTCCTCCCGGCCTTTGCCTCTGTCTTGATGGTATCTAATAGTTCATCAATGATCGATTCCTTGACCTGTTCCACCGCGATGGCTTTGCCGGTAAGCCGGTTGTCGAGCTTGGTGAGACGATAGGTTTTGCTTCGTTGGATTGTTGTGAACGCGTCTGCCGCCATGGGTGCACCGAATGATCCCTCCAAGAGGTCCTGCAATGTCTCTCCCGAACGGAGCGCATTTCCCGGGTTTTCACTGTAGCCGCCTACACTGGGAGTGCCCATCTGGGCATTTGAGCTTAAGGGCGCGATGATTATCACGAGCAACGCGAAACAACAGAATCTGCACAAGCCGGATATGTTGGTGTATAATTTCGTCATTTGACTGCCTCCTATCCTTCGTGGTGGTTATATCAATTTGTTCTGCGCTATCTTGTATACCGTAGATCTTAACACCCCTATTACGTTGACAACCGCATTCTGTCAAGATTTTCCCAAGGCATTTCGTCGATTCCAATACTGTATCGGACTGGACGTCATATGACCTGCTTCTTTTCTTCCATCAGAGTCACGAAACACACAAAAAACAATCGCCCCTTCGCCGAAAAAAACGAAGGGGCGATAGGTCTTACCCAATAACTGATAACGAATCCTAATCCCGCCAGCGGCGGGGTTAGGGTTGGACCTATATTTTGTAGCGAAGCACAAATCCGACACGACGCG
>JAZFSW010000442.1:0-5998 GCA_036446375.1 Desulfobacterales bacterium
TTGGACGTTCGATGTTCGATGTTGGATATTCATCTCTATCCTGATGCCTATGGCATATACACCGTTGGGCTCGGTCCGAGTTGAGTTTTAAGATGCGCCTGAGCCGTTTCGATGAAGTCAGAGACCATGGGGCGCGTATTCCTCGGGTCGATAATTTCTTCTATATCGAATGCCTCAGCTGTCCGAAAAGGGGAGGCTAACGCATCAAGCCTTGCTTCAATCTCTTTTTCTTTGGCTTCCGGATCGTCAGATTCAGCTATGATACGCTTGTACGCAGCAGATACACCGCCTGAAATGTGCATCGATCCCCAGTTTCCGGAAGGCCAGGCCACCCGCTTGAACATCCCGCCGGGCCGATCATGACATTGTCCTGCGACCCCGTACATTTGACGTATAACAATGGATATCCATGGCATTCGTGTCCGTAATGTCGCACAGAGCATCTTTGCGCCGGCCCGAACAATCCCAAGTTTCTGTTGCTCCGGACCCACCATGAATCCCGGTTCATCGACAAAATGGACCATCGGCAGATGGAAGGTGTCGCATATCTGCAGAAAACGGATGACCTTGGTTCCCGCAGCCACATCCATTGATCCACCCAAGTGCCCCGGATTGTTAATCATCGTACCCACGGGATACCCATTGATCCGTCCCATGCCGATGATCCTTGAGCGACCGTAATCGGGTATCATTTCAAAGAAAGAGTCCTTGTCAAGCACCGCCTTAAGGATCGCACGGGGGTTGTAACCCCTTCGATTCTCACGGGGAATGGCCGATAGAAGCTCTTCATCCCTGCGGTTGGGATCATCATCCGTTTCGATACGGGGGGGCATCTGCCAGACATTGTCCGGCAGATAGCTGAGAAATTGCTTGATCATATCAAACGCCTCTTTCTCGCTATTGGCCAGGTTATCGATGGCGCCGGACTGATAGACCTGGGTTCGTTCGTCACCGAGATCTTCCTTGGTAATGTCGATCCCCAAAGCGGCCTTTACCACAGGTGGCCCGCCGGGAAAGACCTGGCTCATCCCCTTAACCATGACACTGAAATGGGAAAGGCAGGCTTCCACAGCCGGAAGCCCTGCAACCGATCCCATCGCACCGGCTACTACAGGGACCTGACAGAGAAGCTTCTCGTGACCGGGAGTCGCCTCATTGGTGGGGATGTATGTCCGTCCGATACTCTCAAACGTTTTCACACTCCCGCCAGCCGCATCGAGAAGCTTGATATAGGGCAATCGCCAACCCTCGGCCAGTTCTCGAGCGTGACGTTGTTTGTTGCCAATGCCCTGATGGGCGTCACCTCGGACAGTAAAGTCGCCGGCATTGATGACCACTTTTCGCCCGTTGATCCTGCAGGTACCGATTATGGTGTTGGTCGGTTTTACATCAACGAGTTTATCGTCTTCATAGGTTGCTGCACCGGCCAACTGGCCGACCTCACTCACTGACCCTTCGTCCGCCAACAGATCAAGTCGTTCACGGACGGTTAGTTTCCCCCTTTTATGCTGAAAATCGATACCGGCCTGTCCTCCCAGATTTTCAGAAAATTCCTTGCGCTGCTTGAGTTCATCAACTTCCGGTTTCCATACCATAGAGTGTCTCCCTTCCAATTCAGTGATCGGTTATAGCCCAATCGAACGAAAAAGGTCCAATTGGGGTGTCATCGGTTAAACGTCGGTTAATTGTTATTGGGTTTATGGGATTGATCATGTAAGTCTATTTATGTATAACGCGTGGGTACCCTATACCACTGTAAGTTTCCATCCGCCATAGCATATTTCCGACTTCCTGTGTCAATAGCCATGGCGCCACTGACGATTTAGAGGAGGCTGTATGGACGTGTTCTTTGACCCTCAACTCTGGATGGCCCTGCTGACACTCACCGCACTGGAAATTGTCCTGGGTATCGATAATATTATCTTTATTGCCATCCTTGCCGGAAGACTTCCCGAGCATCTTCAGCCAAGGGGCCGGACCGTTGGCCTCGGCATGGCGATGATCATGCGAATCGCGCTGTTGTTTTCAATTACTCTGATAATGAAACTCACCACGCCGCTCTTCACTGTTCTTGGATCGGAGATTTCCGGCCGTGATATTATTCTGATCCTCGGCGGTCTGTTTCTTCTCGCCAAGAGCACACTTGAAATCCACGGAAATCTGGAAGGAAAGGCGGTAGATCCCGCCGGCCACAGTTCCCAAAAGGCAGTTTCCTTTTCCGGTGTGATTTTCCAGATTATGTTGCTGGACATTGTCTTTTCTCTGGATTCAGTCATTACTGCGGTTGGCCTGGCCAACCGGCTCCACGTCATGGTTGCTGCCATCGTCATTGCTGTTATCTTTATGATGTTCATGGCCGGTCCCATCGGCCGTTTTGTAGAAGGGCATCCAACAATAAAGATTCTGGCGCTGAGTTTTCTCCTGTTGATCGGGTTGTCTCTGGTCGGTGAAGGATTGGACATGCATATTCCTAAAGGATATATCTACTTTGCCATGGCGTTTTCCATCTTTGTTGAAGCCCTGAATCTGCAGATTCGAAAAAAACGAGAACCCATTCAACTGCATCGTATAACATAGGAGGATATATCCATGGAACGGGAAGATATTCTATTTAAGGAAGAAGAGGGCATTGCTACCATTACCCTGAATTGTCCGGAAAGAAAAAACGCCTTCAGCTTGGAGATGATCGACAAATGGGTCGAAGCCCTCCAAAAATGGCGAACCGATCCGGATATAAAGGTGATTGTCCTCACCGGAGCGGGAGACGCATTTTGCAGCGGTGCCTATTTCCCCAAGCCGTCGGCGGAGGCATCCGATCCACCGGCACAACCCGCCGGACCCTTTGAAAACAAGAGCAACCTGTGGGAGCGTATCCATCGCATCCCCCTTACCCTTGAGGATACGGACAAGCCGGTGATTGCGGCCATGAACGGTGTTGCCGTTGGGGCGGGCCTGGATATGGCCCTGATGTGTGATCTTCGATTTGCCGCAGAATCCGCACGATTCTCTGAAGGATACGTGAAGGTCGGCTTTGTTCCCGGTGATGGGGGCGCCTATTATCTTCCCCGTTTGGTGGGGATCGCAAAGGCGCTCGAGCTCCTCTGGACCGGTGATTTCGTCTATGGACCGGAGGCGGAACGTATCGGCATGGTCAACCGGGTTTTTCCGGATGACAAACTCATGGAGGAGACCTACAAATTTGCGAAGAGGCTCGTCGATGGTCCCACCAAAGTCATCCAGATGATTAAGCGGGCAACCTACCAGAGCGCCAGGGTCGATCTGCGAACCGCGCTGGATATGGTTTCATCCCATATGGGTGTCATATGTACCACAGAGGACAGCCAGCAAGCCATGGCTGCTTCAATGGCGAGACTGCGTGGGGGGAAGAAATAGGTAATGGATGAGCCACAAAGACACGAAGGCACTAAGATCAGAGTATATTGCATCTACATACCGATGGGCCTAATCAAGAGCTCCTGTTTTCTTGAAGTCTCATAATCATTTCTTTCCTTTGTGTCTTTGAGCCTTAGTGGCTAAACACAGTTTCAGTTGTATAACAAGATTGGCAGGGAGAATGGCATATGGATTTTTCGATAGCGTATAACCGGGAACAGGAAGCGTTTGCAGAAGAGGTCCGCGCGTGGCTCGATGAGAACATTCCCGAAGGTTTGAAGAACACCAGGGATGTGCTCAAGATGTCCCGGGAGCAGTTCCTTCTGCGACGTGAGTTGAGCGGTAAACTGGGCCGGAAGGGATGGCTGTATCCGGAATACCCCGCCCAATATGGGGGGGGTGGGATGGGAGCCGATTCAAGTGCTGTGCTTTACAAGGAGTGTGCAGATAGGGGATTAAGTATTCCGCCCCATTATGATTCCGGTAAATTGGCCGCACCGACGATTCTGGTCTGCGGCACAGAGGAACAGAAAGAACGCATGCTACCGCCCATCTTCAAAGGCGAGGTGGTCACATGGCAGTTGTTCACCGAACCGGAAGCCGGAACCGATGAGGCCAATCAGCATATCGAGGCCCTCCGGTCGGAAAGTGACAGGGACTGTTTCATCGTTAATGGTGGGAAGATCTTTGTCGGTGGCCTCTATGCCCCCCCGGATCAATTCCTGCTGTTGACCCGTAGTGATCCCGATGCGCCGCGACATCAGAATCTGGCCATGTTTATTGCACCGGCTGATCTGCCGGGCATTGAAATCCTTCCCCTTGATCTCTTCCCGCCGGGAACCCTTGGCCAGACCTGTTATACGGCCGGGGACAGCGCGCCGGGCGTAAAGCATTCCGTCTTCTTTGATGATGTTAGAATCCATGATTCATTTCTGATTGGTGGCGACAGGGATGGATGGAAGGTGGCAACCGCTACCCTGACCGTTGAGCATGGCGACCGGAGTGGTACCGGAACCGGTGGTGTAAGCAGGGGAGGGGTATATATACCTCAGAATGTTCTGGTGGAAAAAATTCTGGACCAGTGCAAGAACAATCCGAATGTGAGGAAGCGATTGGAGAAAAATCCCCATTTGCAGGATACGATGGTGGACATCTTTATCGATGGGCAGATAGAGCGTCTACTCGCAACACGGAATGCAGGATTGTCGCGCAGCGGGATAAGAGCCCCCTATGCCGGTCCCCAACACTCCCTGTTCCTGAAAATGTTCGGTACCGCGCTGACAGCGAAGATGGCCAGGCTTCTCGGCCCTTACGCCCATACCGACGATGAGGAGTGGGGGCTGGCCGATGACCTATTTGAAGTGAGCCAGCGCAGTGGCGTATGTGTGGCACCGGGGGGAACACCGGAAGCCTTGAAAATAGTCATCTCGCGGGCGCTGCGCATCGGGCGATAGAGGGAGGAGACGATATGAGTTTGGACCTAAGTCTTACGAAAAGCGAGGAGATGCTGAAGTCAACGACCCTCGACTTTCTGGAACGCGAGATTCCCAGGGAAACCCTTGAAGCATTGTTGGATTCGGACACGGGAACGACCGAAACGATTTTGAAGAAGGTTGCAGACATCGGATGGCTCGGGCTTATTATTCCCGAGGAATATGGAGGTATCGGCTATCCGTTGACGACGGCAGGTGTCCTGTTTGAAGCATTGGGATCCTGGCCCCTTCCCGGTCCCTATTTCTCTTCCGGTATATTGGGCAGCCAAATCGTAATGGAAGCAGGAACAGAGGAACAGAAGCAACAGCTTTTGCCTGAGGTTGCCACCGGCAATATCGTACTGACGCTGGCATTGACCGAGCCGGAGTATAGCTGGGACCCTGAAGGCGTGAAAGCAACCGCCTCATCCGACGCCGACGGCTTTGTGCTCAATGGGGTGAAGCTGTTTACCCCTGATGCGCAGGCAGCAACATACTTTATCGTGGTTGCACGTACCGACCGGGGGATCTCTCTTCTGGTCGTGGAGAAAAAGACTGCAGGTGTGAAGCTGAGAAGATTGCCCGGCTTCTTGGCCGGGCGAACCTTTGAGGTGACCTTCGATTCGGTGAAGGTGCCATCGTCTGCGCTTCTGGGTACGATGGATGAAGGGTGGAAGGCACTGGAGAAAGCCATCACCCGATCCATACCGGTTCTTTGTGCTTACAAAGTGGGGGGGTGCCAGGCGATCTTTGACCTGGCCCTGAAATACAGCCGGGAAAGGGTACAGTTCTCTCAGCCCATCGGCCGGTTTCAGCGGGTTCAGGACATGATCATCGAGATGATCACTCATGCGGATGCGGCCCGCTGGACGACGTATGAAGCCTTGTGGAAGCTGGACACCCAACAACCGATGGCAGAAAGCGTTCATTTGGCGAAAGCGGTAGCCAGCGAGGCCTACTGGCAGGTCTGCACACTGGGCCACCGGGTATTTAGCGGTGTCAGCTACTCCATGGAGCACACCGTTAGTTTTCATACCCGAACATCTCGTCATCTGTATAACGTTCTCGGAGAGCCATCCTATCATCGACAACAGATAGCAGCCAGACTGCTGTCCTGAGTGTTTTGTTGGCAG